>PNLE01000020.1 GCA_013822855.1 Planctomyces sp. | reverse complement strand
CGGTATGCGCCTGCGATGTCTGATGCGCCTCCGGGGTGGAATCAGGATCTGTTTCTGCCGCCGGGAGCGGCCAGGGAACGATTCCCGCCTGCCAGGAGGTGATCATCACTTGCCGGGCCGGGCATTGCACGAAGAAGGCGGAGTTGCCGGTGGAGGGAGCGATCACTTCGGGGATGCGCACCAGCGGCGACATGACCTCCTGGGTAAGCCGGGCCGGGTGCGCGTCATCCACCGCGATGGTCCACGCGAACCGGCGGGCCGATTCGCCCGAGACGACCATCAGGCCATCGATCATGCGGGGCCCGGTTTTGCGGAAGAACGGACGGCCATGCGGCAGGATGGTGGCCCTCAAGGTGCCGTCGCAGATCTCGACGAATTCGGGGGCCTCGAAACGTTCGCTGCCCGCGCCATGCACGCTTCCCAGGACGGATCGCGAAACAGCGGCCATCTCGTTGCCGAAGGCGAAGCGCGCGGCGATATAGTTGTTCCACGGATCGCCGTCGAAAGGGGCCAACTCTAATAGCTTGAGGTCGATCTCGGCGCGCAACGACCCCGCCCGCAGGGTGACATCGAGCGTGTAGTAGCAGATGCGTTCCCCCTTGGCCTGATCGATGACATCCCCCAGCGAGCGGATGGTGATCGATTGCTCATCCTGGGCGAGGATCGACAGCTCGCCGCCGCGCATCTCGGAGTAAGCGGTTTTGATCACCTCGTCGTCGGGATCGGGGCCGAGTTTGATGCTGCGCTCGCGGGAGAACCGGCGGGCGATCTGCAGACTGAGGCGGTTCTCCCGCTGATCGTGCCTTCTGATGCGCGCGATACCGCCGGTTTCGGGATGGAACACGACTTCGAAATGCTCGTTCGAGAGGACTCCCTCGGAGTATGTGACGCGCGGCTTGGAAGCACGCTTGCCGCGCTCCGTCTGGGATGGCACGGCACCATCTTTCGCGATCCACAAATACCCGCACGGCGGAACCTGCGCATCGTCGCCCGCATTCAGATCGTGCGGAACGGCTCGCGCGAACGGTGCGGGATTGAAGAGCAGCGTTCCCAGCGATCGCGGTGCCGGTGCGCCGCCGACCGAATCAGGAACGCGATGGGCAACGACTCCCAGGCGGGCCGCCAGAGCATGCCCGGCTCGTTGCAGTGCATCCTCGGCCGACCAGACGGATTCCATCTCGCCGGCAGCTTCGGTTGTCTCCACGACCACTGATGATTTGGTTGTGATCGCCTGATGTGGCCGGAAGAATTCTTCGATGGACGCCGACCATCTCGCCCCCTCGCCGAGAGTGGCCGGATTATTGCCTTCGCTGGCTGTTGAAGGCGAAAGCAGTGTCGACAAGCATTGGCACCATTGCCAGGCGTCGAACAGCCGCTGCTGCTTCCAGCCTTGGCCGGGCCGCGAAATGGGGTCCTTCTCCCGGGCGGCGACGGCTTGCACCAGGCGTGGCGAGAAGTACTCGCCCGCAGGATGTCGGCGGATGTGATCGGGATGGACGATCCCTTCCAGAAACGACCGGCAAGTCACGAACTTTCCCAGAACGGGAGCGAAGGTCGCGGCCCGCTTCAAATCGTGGAACCAAGGCGTCTGCACCTCCGGCCAGCGGGCGAAGGCGATCGCCGGGTGTCCATCCGCATCGAGTGCCTCGCCCATCCGGCTGGCCAGTCGCAAAAAAGCTCCCGCCGATTGGGCTGGCAACGGGATGCGGGAGAACGCCGTCACGGCGGCGCCATCGCACCCCTCCCACCGGAAATTGCTGAACTCCTCGTCAGGGTAGATCCCGTCATCGAGCAGCACATGAAGCGCACCAACGTACGCCGTCTGGCTGAGGACTCCTGGCAGCTGTGGCACAAAACCAAACGCCCTACGGGCATAGACAGCGGGAGCCTGCCCCAAGGCCTCGCGGGAAAGCCGCTGACCCTCAAACCAGTTCCGCAACCAGGCATCGACCGGCAACAGCGGGCTGCATAGCTCCACGGCTTCTCCACCGAGAACATCGACGGCCCCCTCGGCGAGCAGGCTGCGAAGTGTGGTGGGTGCCACCTGCTCGGCAGATGGTGCCGCCTCGTTCGTCGTGACGGATTGGAGTTCGTCGTTCGCCAGTCGGAGCAATCTCGATTCCGCCAAAGAACCCGGCAGAAAGTTGACAGCGGGCCGCATGCCCAGCGGTTGGGTCACCGGTCGGAAGAGATCTTTCACCGCCTGCGACAACTGCTCGCTCGTGAGATCGTGGGGCACGAGGCATAGATCCAGAAGCGCGATTTCGTTGGGATAAAAACGCTCACGGGTTTCCAGCAGGTTCTCGAAGGCACTCGCCAACTGGTCGCGGCATTTGGCGAAGTCGCCACTCACGATGTCCCGGGCCGCTTGGACGCTCCGCTGCTGCAGGATGATTTCATCGAGGCTGCTGAAGTGCCGCATCTGCCGCGAGAGGAGTTCCAATTGCAGGATGGTCGTCCCCAAAGCCAGAAAATCGGCGACGGCCTCCCGGGCGTTCTCTTCAAAGTAAGGCGCACCATCGATCCCGACAGCATCGGCGATTGGATCACCCAGCGATGCCTGGACATCCCCCGGCTCTTCAGCGGTTGAATCGCTCACTGCCTCCGACACAGTCGCGTCGATCGGCGAGGGCGTGTCGGAAGAACTTTGGAGCAAGTCTTTCAGGAGTCGCAGGTTCTCATCGCGCGGAGCGACCGTCCGCAGCAACATCGCGCCGGCTTTTTCGAGCCGCTCCGGCCAGTCGTAGGGAAACCAATCCTCGGAGGGCTGGGGAAGGATCAGCAGTTGGCCCAAAGCGGGCTCCGGCGGCGAGTCGGCCCGATACCACTGCGGGATGCGTCCCGTTGATGCCACCAAAGCCGGGTGCCACGCCAGAGCGAAGGCTTCCAGCAGGCTGGCCGCCGCCTCCTCGCCCAGATCCTGGGGAAAGTCCTCCAGGCTGTGGGACGGGATCAGGACATAGACTTGGGTGCATGGTTTCATGGTGCGGGTAGGGCCACTCTGCGGCTGAAGTTCCGCGCCGGGGGCTGATCCCGCGTCGCAGGCGTGAGGAAGAGGCGATCTTGTCCCGCACGATCATGAAGGTTCCCGAGGCAACTCTCCAGAGAATCGACAGGAATGAGCATTCCTACTGGAAGTCGATGGAATCACATTCACCGCAGGAGCGAGTCCCCTCGCGACCGATTGTGGCGGGAATGGCGATTTTTCGGGAACCATGCGGATGCCAGGCGGCATCCAAAGCTTTGGCATCCTTCGGCGTCCGAAGGCTTCTGGTGGGCACATTGAGCGCGGATTCGTTGGTCAGCTGAGGGGTGTCATGGGTTGAACAGGAACCATGGGCCGAAGAGGTGCGATCCTCGCAGGCGGAAGCTCATGCCTGAAGTTGTGCAGCGTAAACCGAACCACGGTCGTCACTTATTGACTTCCGGCAGCCGTCGGCAGTACTGTGGAATGATGAGAAACCCACGCTGAGGGGTGCCGACGCGTATTTTCAATGGGAACGATTGATCCTCTGAAAACGCCCTCAACCCTTGTTTCATGGCTCCGCATGGGATGATTCCGTCCTGCTCGATTCTGGATATTCGCCGGTTTTCCGCGTAAGTTTGAACCTATCTTTTTGCTGTCAGCAGTTGTTCTCCGTACTTTCCCGTTGCCATTCGCCTCCATGGCCGCATTTCTTCCGAACATTCGTGTTTTCCGAAACTTCATGTTTCCCGCAGTCTCGCCCCACATCAGAATGCCTGTTTCCGTAGGGGAGGCTGCTGATGGGGTTGCTCCGTTCCTGTAGATGTCTCCAGCAGAAGCCCAGATAACGACGTAGCGCACACCGAGAATTTCACGAACAATCCTAGCTGGCGGCTCAAGTGGCCCCCTTGCCATGGGTTCCGTTTCTGTGAACACAGCCGAGATGATCAGACTGAAGGAGTTCTCACCATGGCCGACCTGAAATCCGCCTGGGGTATCGAAATCGGACAGGCCGGTCTCAAGGCCATCAAGCTGAGATACGCCGAGGCCTCGAACCAGGTCTTCGCGATGGCGTTCGATTACGTCCCGCATCCCAAGCTGCTCAGCCAGCCCGATGCCGACCCGGACGAACTCATTTCGGAAGCCCTCAAAACGTTCCTCGGGCGGAATCAGACCCAGGGCGATCTGTTGGCGATTTCGTTGCCGGGTGCCAAGTCGCTCCTCAAGTTCATCCAGCTCCCCCCCGTGGAAGAATCCAAGGTGGCGGAGATCGTGAAATACGAAGCCCGCCAGCAGATCCCCTTCCAGCTCGAGGATGTGATCTGGGATTACCAGCCGATGGGTTCCTCCGTCGCGGAAGGGGGCTTCCTCTTGGATGCGGAAGTCGGCCTCTTCGCCATGAAGCGGGACGACATCGAGCATCACATGTGGCCGTTCAACCAGCGGAAGCTGGAGTTGGAACTGGTGCAGATCGCACCGTTGGCCGTCTACAACTTCCTGTGGTACGACCGTCTCGGTCTCCGCAAGAATCCCTCCGAAGATGCCGTCGAGCCGCCGGATGACGAATACGTCGTCGCCCTGGACATGGGCTGCGACCAGACCACGCTCATCGTCACCAACGGCAAGAAGATCTGGACCCGCAACGTCCCCATCGGCGGCAACCACTTCACCCGCGCCCTCACCCGCGAAATGAAGCTGACCTTCGCCAAAGCCGAACACCTCAAGTGCAACGCCACCAAATCGCCCGATCCCAAGGCGGTCTTCCAGGCGATGCGGCCTGTCTTCAATGACTATGTCAACGAGATCCAGCGATCCATCGGCTTCTTCTCCAGCGTGAACCGCTCGGCGAAGATCACGAAGCTTGTCGGCCTGGGCAACGGCTTCAAGCTCGCAGGGTTGGCGAAGTTCCTGCAGCAGAACCTGAATTATGAAGTCGAGAAGATCGACACCTTCCCCAGTGCCGTGGGTGATAGTGTCCTCACCGCGCCGCTGTTCCACGACAACATCCTCACCTTCAGCGGCCCCTACGGCTTGGCACTGCAGCTGCTAGGTCTGACGCAGATCCACACCTCGCTGTTGCCGCCGGAGATTATCGTCGCGCGCAAGATTCGTCGCAAAAAGCCGTGGGCTGTCGCTGCGGCGGCTGTACTGCTCTTTGGTTTGGCCACCTCGGTCGCAGGCTACGGCAACGTGGCCCAGTCCGTCAGCACGGCTCGCTTTGGCACGGCCGAGTCGAAGGCAAAGGAAGTCGCTGATCATGCTGGGAAGCTCAAAGGCGAATACTCCGCGCAGGAAACCCGCAATGCGGCGGCAAAGGAACGTGGTGTCAAGCTGGTCAGTGCCCTCGATACCAGGGCCAACTGGCTCGAAATCTACAAGGCGATCGACGAGTGCCTGCCCCGCGACGAAAGTGCCGAGCAGCTCGACGAGACCCGTATCGAGATGATGAACCGCATCTCGCTCCGCTCGGTCACCTCGAAGAAGTACGACGACCTGGCCACCTGGTTCAACGATCCGGCCCAACTGGCCAAGGTCTCGCCGCAGTATTTCTCGACCTACGACAAGTCCGAGGCCCGCAAGACGGGGCCCACCGGGCCAGGCTATGTCTTCACGCTGCATGGTGTCCACTTCCACCACGCCCCCGAGGATCCCGTGCGGGGTCAGGGAACTGGGTATGTCGTGAACACTTTGCTGAAGAACCTCCAGCAATTCATCGTCAAACGAACCGATCCCGTCACCGGTCAGACGATTGAGACACCCGTCGGGCAGCTCGGCATCGGCTACGCCACCGTCAAGGCCGATCCCTTCGTGCTGATCGACTATTATCCCATGGGCCGGCCCGATATGGCCAATGCCAGCAACGCCGCTCGATCGGGCCGGAGTGGCCAGCCCGGTGGGGGCTTCAGTCCTGGTTTTTCGCCCGGTTTCTCACCCGGCGGCTCAGGTGGTGAGGTCGGTTATGTGCCACCGGGTGGCGGTGGCCCCGGCTCGCCCACTTCGCCGATGGTCAGTCCCGGCGGTGGCCGCGTCATCGACACCCAGCTTCCCCCCGAGGCGATCAACAGCCCCCGCAAGATCCACATGACGAACTTTGTCGTCCAGTTCGCCTGGAAGCCGACGCCCGAAAAAGATCGTCCTGTCACCGATCCTTCGGTGACACCCACGGAAGCCGTTGATCCCAACGCCGCCCCGGCCGCCGATGGTCAGGCACCACCCGCAGCCACCACACCTCCACCCGCTGCCTAGTCGTCGTTTCCACGGCACGTCGCCATGGCTCGCCATGGCAACCACGCGGCACCGAATTGAGTCAGCACCGAAGCGAACCAGAACTGAATTGAATCCGAGTTTGAACTTTCGATGAGTCATCACGGGGCACCAGCCAATCGCTGGTCGCCACGAAATCGCGGGGAATGTCATGGATAAGCTGGAACCCATTATTCGCAACCGCTTCTGGATCCTCAGCGGCCTCGCGGTCATTTTGGCTTTTTCAGGCTGGTGGCAGGCTTCCTCGTTGCTCGCCACGAACATCACTGACCGAAAGAAAAAAATTGAGGAGGCGATGAACGGAATTCCCTCCGGCGGAATTCCCAGCGCCGACTATTCGGCCAAACTGTCGACCGTCAACGCTTACCAGGAAAAGCAGGTCGAACTGGCCCGCACGCTTCTCTGGGAACAGCAGCGTTCCCGCATGACATGGCCGAAGAACATCCAGCCCTACGCCGAAGAGGCCGGTTACCGGGGCGAATTCGCTCCCCTGGCCCGCGACATCTACCGCACCAGCTCTCCTTCCGACATCGCTTCGGTCTGGCAGAAGGTGCGTCCCTTCAATGCCCAGAACGGCGAGGGGATGGTCGTCTTCCCCCTGCAGGCCATGCCCGTCAAGTACTGGCGCGACCTGCCCCCCACCTCCAAGGAGATGTGGGATGCCCAGGAGGATCTCTGGCTGCTCGAATCCCTCTTGACCACCATTACCCAGATGAACGGCGGCGAGACCACCAACAACCGGCTCGACGCCTCGATTCACCAGATCCTCAAACTCCAGCTTTTGGGCGGAAAACGTGGCGAGCCAATCGATGCCCCGGCGGCGGGCATGGGTGGCGATTCGGGAGATGGGAGCGGTGGTTACACTCCTCCCATGGCCAGCGGTGACGGATTCTCCGGCGGCCCGGGTGGCGGTCGCGGCGGCAAGATCGCCGTCCCGACGAGCTCCGATTTCCCCATTCGAGAAGAATTCGGCTCCGAAGGGGGCGAAAATGGCATGAGCGGGATGTCATCCGATGGTGGCTTCTCGGGAGATCCCAGCGCCTCGCCCGATGGAATGCCGCAGCAGGCTGTCAAACGTCGTTACATCGACGATGAGGAAGGGGCTCCCTTCCGCACCCGCGGCTTCTATCTGGTGGTGCTCATGGATCACCGCCGCATCCCCGATTTCGTGGCCGAACTGACCAGCAACGAACGGTCGGTCTGGCCGGTGGAAGTTGTCCGCGTGCAAATGGTCCGCAAGAACGAGGACGGCAACTTCGCCCGGGGTGGCGGTGGTGGCGGCATGCCCTCCTATGGTGGTGAATCGGGATCCTCCTCCTTCGCCTCCTCGGCACCCTCGTTCGGCGGAAGCTCTCCGGATGGCGGTGGATTCGGTGACTTCAACAACACCACACCGCCCGACTTCATCACCCAACAGGGAAGCCTCAATCCACAGGACGCTAACAACCCTATGCTGATGAGCAAGGTGCAGGCGGCAAATGTGGCCCTCCAGAACGCGTTGTCGGATCCAAACATCGCCGAAGTCACCATCGCCGGTTACTTCACCCTCTACAACCCGCCACCGGAAGCCGCCGCCGCTGCGGAAGCAACCACCGATGCCGCCACCGCCAATCCCGCGGCACCCGCCACCGGAGAAGCCCCGGCCGCCGACCCGGCGGCTCCGGTTGATCCCGCAGCGCCCGTGGATCCGGCGGCCCCCGCAGCCGATCCCGCGATGACACCCGCAGCACCAGCGACGGGAACACCGGCACCGACCGATCCCGCACCGGTCGCGCCAGCCACTCCCGGAGCTGTGACGCCCGATCCGGCGGCTCCCGCGGCGGAACCGGCTACCACCACTCCGCCTCCTGTTGGCATTGAACCCGCACCGGCGGGAACGATCCCGGCGGCCACACCCGGTCCAGGTTGAACGGCCACTGCCGCTCGCCGCGACCAACGATGACTCACGCGAACGAAACATTCAGCATTCCGAGCCTCACCCGCTCCCCGATCATCCAACCGCACTGTGAAGGAGGACGCCATGGCGCGACTCAAAGGTTTCAACTTCAAATCGATGCTGGTCGATCATGGCGAGAAGATCGCCCTGGGGGGGATCGGCCTGATTGTGCTGGGTGTCTGGAGTTCCACCACCTGGGGCCGTTTTGAGCGTTCCCCCGACGAGATCATCAAGAAGGCCACCAGCGCCAAGTCGAACATCGATGCCGGTGTCTGGCCCGCCGAGAAGGCCGCCGAATACGGCGTCGTCGCCTATAAGGACCGCGCCTCCCGACTGCTCCAGCCCATGGAATCGGTTGCGGCCTTTGAATTCTCCACGCCGCTGTACCATCCGCTCTACCGCAAGCAGGAGCAGATCAAGGAGCCGGAATGGCTCCCCGTCGCCGATCTCATCGCCGATGCTGGGACTGCGATCATCGCGATCAGCAAAGGGCTGGATGTCACCCTCGCCGAAACCGAAACAGGCGACCTGACCAAACCCAAGGAGGAGGTCGTCGATACCGAATTCGCTTTGCGCACCGGTGCTGCGGGTGCGGGAACCCCCGGCGGACCGGGTGCGGAAGGTTCCGGCGGTCCCGGAGGCTACACACCTCCCTCTCCCTTTGAAAACTCGACCATGGGGCCGGGCGGCGGCTACGGTCTCGAAGGGGGCTCCGGCGGGATGGTCTCCAGCGTCGAGGCGCGCGGCGTTCGCTATGTCTCCGTCCGTGGTATCGTCCCCTTGCAACAGCAGGTGGCCAAGCTCCAGAAGGCCCTCAATCTCCAGAACCTGACCGAGGCCGAACAGTACCTCGAACTCCTCGATTTCCGTCTGGAGCGACAGGAGGCCCAGCCGGGAGACACTCCTTGGACAGGCAAGTGGGAGGCCGTCGACATGGTGGCCGATTCCCAAGTGCTCAGCGAATCGCCCAATTTCGATCTCGACCCCTTCGACGCCCGGATCTCGGACGCGACCATCACCGCTCCGTTGCCGTTGCGACTCATGGGCTACTGGGCTGAACACGCCACGCATCCCAAGGTCCGCAACTTCACCCTGAGCCCCGAAGAAAGGGCCAAGCAGGAGCGATTCTTGGACAAAATGGTGGAGGTCGCCAGCAAGGAACAGGCCCTGTTGGCCCAGAATCAACGGCCGCAACGGCGGGGATTCGCCGTGGTCCAGCGCGATCTGAGAGCGCTGCAAGGGGCCATGCTCTCTTCGGGAAGTTCGGATCAGATCCTCGGTACCATGTCGACAGCCTTGGCTACCCCCGGCAGTGCCGCGATGACGAACCAGCAGCTTCGCAAAATGCTCGACACCGCTGGCGGCCGTCTGCTCCTCTTCCGGTATCTCGATCTCCAGGTGAAGCCCGGCCGTGCCTACCGCTACCGCGTGAAGCTGATTTTCACCAATCCCAACTACAACCTCCCCATCGAGCAGATCGTTGATCCTTCGGTGGCGGCTGGGCCGGAGCGTGAATCTCCCTGGAGTGGGATCTCGAATCCTGCCGTCGTTCCCGCCGACGTCAAGTACTACCTGGCAGGTAGCGAACGCGATCCCGTCCGGGATGTGACCCGTTCGATCCGCAAAGCCGTCGCCAACATGAGCGTCTACCAGTGGGATGCCAAGCTCGGCTCGCTCCTCAACGCCACGCTCGATCTCACCTCGGTCGGCCAGGTCATCAAGGAGAGCAAGAAGATCAAGCGCGCCGATCTTGGGAACGGCACCTACGACGAGACGGACATGGTCATCGGCACCACCGACCTGCTGCTCGATGTCGCCTCGGATGTTGAAGTCAACGTGACCACTCAGTCGAAGACGCCCGTCCACATGGCTGAGCTTGGGTTGACCCCCGTCAGCGGCAAACTCAATTTCGGCTTGCTGCCGGAGGCGGTGGTCGTCAACGAAGCAGGCCAGATGGAATTCATCGACACCAGCACCAATCAAAAGCAGGAGGACGAGCTCAAACGCCGGTTCGAGGGTGAGAAAAGCGTCTACGAGAAGTTTCAGCCCCCGTTGGCCTCCGGTTTGGATCCGCTTCTGGGTTCCGGCGGCGAGGAGAATTATCTCCCCCCCGAAATGATGGATCCCTCCGCCCGCAAGGTCAGCTCCAAAAAGCTCAAAGGTGGGAAGCGCGGCAAGGGTGCGATGGGTTCCAGCCCTCCCGGCCCTTGATTTCCACTGGGGATCGCCCGGATCGCAGTTCACGAAATTCCACGAGCGGAGGGTCGCTAAAGACCTTTCGCCCGTGGATTTTCATTTCCCGGCGGCAAATTGCTTCTCCCCCAATCCCCTCTCCTCGTCCCGAGAACCTGAAGGTTTGCACGTGATGACGCTTGGAGAGGGACAGGCCGCTCCGCTATGCTTCCCGCATGAGGATCGAACCGTCCCGGCGGCTCCGATCGTGTGTCCGGTCAACCAGTCCCGTCTCGAAAGTTTCCCGATATGTACGATGTCACGTTGATCCCCGGAGATGGTGTCGGTCCCGAAATCGCCGAGGCGACCCGCCGCTGCGTCGACGCCACCGGCGTGAAGATCAACTGGGATGTCCAGGAATGCGGCATCGAAGTCATCGAGAAGGTCGGCAAGGTTCCCGAATCGGTCCTCGCCTCGATCCGCAAGAACAAGGTCGCCCTCAAGGCCCCCATCACCACTCCCATCGGCAAGGGCTTCCGCAGCGTCAATGTTTTCCTCCGCCAGGAACTCGGCCTCTACGCCTGCGTTCGTCCCTGCAAGACCTACAAGGGGGTTCGCAGCTACTTCTCGAACACGCCGGTCGATCTGGTCGTACTCCGTGAGAACACCGAAGACCTCTATGCTGGCGTCGAGTTCCAGGCCGGCCTGCCGGGCACGCAGGAACTGATCCAGGCGATCAACAAGCTCGCCACCGGGAAGAAGATCTCTACCGGGCTGGAGACCACCGGCGTCAGCATCAAGCCGATGTCCTACGAGGGGACGCGGAACATCGCTAACTACGCCTTCCAGTACGCCGTCGAGAACGGCCGCAAGTCGGTCACTTCGGTCTGCAAGGCGAATATCATGAAATTCACCGATGGCCTGTGGTACGACGAGACCCGCGCCGTCGCCAAGGCCTATGGCGCCAAGTTCGAGCAACCCGAACTGGCCAAGGAAGCCGATCCGCTGCTCGCGGGCAAGGTGCTCGACGGCAGCAAGCTGAACTACATGGAACGTCTCATCGACAACATGTGCATGCAGCTGGTCCAGAAGCCCGAACTGTACGACGTGATCCTGCTCCCCAACCTCTACGGCGACATCCTCAGCGACCTGTGCGCGGGACTCGTCGGTGGTCTGGGCGTCGCCCCCGGGGCGAACATCGGCCCCGACTCGGCGATCTTCGAAGCGACCCACGGCAGCGCCCCCAAGTACAAGGGCCAGAACAAGGTCAACCCCGTCGCGCTGATCCTCTCCGCCAAGCTGATGCTCGAGCATCTGGGCGAAAAGAAAGCCGCCGAGCGTCTGGAGCGAGCGGTCGCCGAGATCATCGAGGAAGGGAAGGATGTTACCTACGACATGAAAGCCGACCGCAACGATCCCACCGCCGTCGGCACGAAGGAAATGGCCGACGCCATCTGCAAACGCGTCCAGTCGCTGTAGTTTCCGGCGAGCGGGGGGGGCAACCCCCCGTTTCTTGGCCTTTCTCTACCCGCAATCATCCCGTCAGTCCGTCAAGGTTGAACCCAGCTCATGGATATGTCGGCTCCTTCCAGTCAGGCGTGGGTTGTCCGTTACGGCGTCACGCGCCTTCTGGGGGAGTTCTCGATCCGCGGGCCGTTCATTCCCGTCTCCCGCGGCACGCAGGTGATCGTCCGCTCCGACCGCGGGGTGGAATGGGGCGAGGTTCTCAGCGCCGCCAGCGTCGCCACCCGCGAATGGTTGGGTGTCGACCGGGAGACGGGCCGCATCTTGCGCCTACCCACCCTCGAAGACGAGCGTGAGAAGGATCGCGTCGCCCGGTTGGAAGTTGAGGAGTTCGCCAGCTGCAAGCAACTCATCGCCGAGATGTCGCTCCAGATGCAGCTCGTCGATTCCGAGCGGATCTTCGGCGGTGAACGAGTCGTCTTCTACTACGTGGCCGAGCAGCGGATCGACTTCCGCGAACTGGTCAAGGTGTTGGCCAAGCGGCATCAGTCCCGCATCGAAATGCGGCAGATCGGCATCCGCGACGAGGCCCGCCTGCTGGCCGATTACGGCGATTGCGGCAAGCCCGTCTGCTGCAACACGCACCTCAAGGAGATGCCTCCCGTCTCCATGAAGATGGCCAAGCTCCAGAAGGCCACGCTCGATCCTTCGAAGATCTCGGGCCGCTGCGGACGCCTCAAGTGCTGCCTGCGGTACGAGTACGACACCTACGAGGAGCACCGCAAGGAATTGCCCTCGCCCGGATCGATCGTCGTCACGAAGCTGGGCCAGGGGCGGGTCGTCGCGCAGGAACTATTGGCCAAGAAGCTGATGGTCGCCTATGAGGGCCAGCGAACAGTCCTCACCGACTTGAAGGACATCATCACCGTCGTCGGTAAAAAGGGGCTGCCGGTCGCGGTGGAACGTGAAATGGAAGAGGAAGCCGGAGAGAGCACGGCATCGTAACGATCGATCCCCCGTGATGGGTGTTGCCTGCGGGTGGCACGTCCCTGAGGTCTTCCGAAGGGCGTGGGCAATTTACACTTTCGAATACGAAGACCACGCGCTTCCGCAAAGCCTCCAGGGACGTGCCACACGTTCAGACGTTAGGAGCAATTCCCATGCGGATCGGCATCTATGGCGGAACGTTTGATCCAGTGCATCTGGCGCATCTCGTGCTGGCGGAGAGTTGCCGCGAGCAGCTTTCGCTCGATGAAGTCTGGTTCGTCCCCGCTGCGCAGCCACCGCACAAGCCGGGGCGGGTGATTCTCGATCCCAAACACCGGATCCAGATGCTCAAGCTGGCGATCGTCGGCATGCCCCATTTCCGGGTCGAGCCGATCGAAATCCAGCGAGGCGAGATCTCCTACACCGTCGACACCCTCCGCGCGCTCCACGAAAAGCATCCAGGCCACGAATTCTTCCTGCTGATGGGGGCCGATTCACTGCAGCAAATCCACACCTGGAAGGATCCCGCCGCACTTCTGGAACTGGCCACACTGGGCGTCGTCAACCGCGGTCGGACACCTCCGCCGGGCTTGGATGACCTTCCCGAATTGGCCAGCTTGGTGAATCGACAAGCCTTGGAAAAGATCCAGCACGTCACCATGCCCGGCCTCGACATCTCCGCCACCGAACTCCGCGAACGCGTCGCCACGGGCCGCACCATCCGCTTCCTCGTCCCCCGCGCGGTCGAAGCCTACCTCGCCGCCAACCGGTGCTACCTGCCCGGTGGATGAGTAACGGCAATTTGTTGGACCCGTGGAGTCTCAAATCACACCGGGTGGCCCGGCCATCTTGTGGCCGGGTTGTGGTGCGCAGCCACAACAGCAAGACGCCGCACCCTCCGCAAGATCCGCTTCAAAAACGGTCCTTCAAGTGCCCGGCCCACTTGGACATCCGTCGCGGATGCCCCATTGTCGAAGGCGACGGGAACGGTGCTCACTGAAAGACGCACGCAGGGCGCGGCGTCTTGTGCCTGCGGCACCCGGCCACGAGTTGGCCGGGCCACCCTGGCCCGGATTCCCGGAAACTCGTTGTCCTCGGCAAAGTTTTCTGTAAGGTCCAACGCCTCAACGGTTAAACTCGGGTGGACTTGTCCGCGCGGGCATGAAACCGCATGTTCACCACCACTGTCCGCCACGCGCCCACACAGCCACACAGCCACACAGACCGGTGCCGCCCTCATGACTTCGACAACCACGCCCCTCCTCGAGCCGCAACCGGCTTCCCCTCTGCCGATCGCAGAACCAGCCCCGTGCGATGACTCCTCCCCCGAAGTGGCCAAGGCCCAGGGGACTGAAGTGGGCAGTTACTTCATCTCGAACTATCCCCCCTTCTCGCTGTGGAACTCCGAAAACCTTCCCCGTTTGCGCGAAGTGATGGCCGCGCCACCTGCGAAGGACGTGCCCCTCGGTCTCTACCTGCACATCCCGTTCTGCCGCAAGCGGTGCAAGTTCTGCTACTTCCGTGTCTACACCAACCAGAACGCCAAGGCGATCGAGCAGTACGTCGAAGCCTTGGCTCGCGAGGTCGAACTCGTCAGCCAACTTCCCGCAGTGCAAGGCCGCAAGCTGAAGTTCGTCTATTTCGGCGGCGGGACGCCTTCCTACCTCAGCTCTAAGCAGCTGCGGTTTTTGCGGGACAAACTGAGCGCCTTCATCAGTTGGGACGACGCCGAGGAGGTCACCTTCGAGTGTGAGCCCGGGACGCTCCACGAGGACAAGGTCGCCACGCTCAAAGACATCGGCGTGACCCGCGTATCGCTGGGCGTCGAGAACTTCGAGGATTCGCTCCTGGAGGAGAACGGCCGCGCCCACAAGGCCCCGGAGGTCTACCGCGCCTACGAATGGATCCAGAACGCGGGCTTCCCGCAGGTCAACATCGACCTCATCGCGGGGATGATCGGCGAGACCGACGGCAACTGGCTCCGCAACATTGAAGAGGCCCGCAAGTTCTCGGCTCAAAACGTCACCATCTACCAGATGGAACTCCCGTTCAACACGATCATCTCCAAGGAGATGAAGGAGCAGGGAACCGCCTCGCCCGTCGCCGACTGGGCCACCAAACGCCGCTGGGTCAGCGAGGCGATGGATGCCCTCATGGCCGACGGCTACCACATCTCGAGCGGCAACGAACTGGTCAAGAATCCCGCCACCGACCGCTTCGTCTATCGCGACAACGTCTGGCGCGGCTGCGATCTCCTGGCGGTCGGCGTCTCGTCCTTCGGCCACCTGCAAGGGGTGCATTACCAGAACCTCGACCGGATCGAAGACTATCTGGCCACCGTGGAAAAGGGCGAACTGCCGATCAATCGGGCACTCGAGCCCACACCCCATCAGCGGCTCATCCGCGAATGGGTGCTGCAGATGAAGGAAGGCCACGTCGACTCGACGCCTTTCATCGAGAAGTTCGGCGTCGACCCGCTGGTCGAGTTCGCCCCCGCCATCGCGAACCAGGCCGCCAAGGGGTACCTCGAAGTGGACGGCACGAAGATCAAGCTGTCCCGTAAAGGTCTGCTCCAGGTCGACAGCCTCCTTCCGGAATACTTCGAGCCGGAACATCGCGCCATTCGCTACACATGATGTGGCTCTTCAATGAGCGGGTGCCACTGCTGGGCTTGCCGGCAGTGCTCCTCTCAGATCGTCATTCATCACCAAACACCTCCACCAGTCCTTGGGTTGTTGGCCTTCACGATGAACGCATTGCACGCCCTCGACGCCCTTACAGCTAAGTTTCCGTCACCGACCCCGTTTTTCCAGAAGGCGGTTCATCTTCCGCAATCACTCACGCCTGAGCCTTACGCGGGGTTGCTCGTCCATAACGAGCACATGACGGTCGCCATGGAGAATTTCCATCACGCTTCGGTCAATGTCGAAGTACTGGGGCGGCATCTGGAAGGGGAGATCCTCTACCGGAAGATCATCCTCCGCAGCAATGAAACCAACGCCGTCGTGCAATTCGGACTCGTCCGCTTCGATCTTCGCACGGTGTCGAGCGAAGTACGTGAAGAGATCATGGCCGAGCGGACGCCCTTGGGCCGGATCCTCATCAACCACAACCTGCTGCGGCATGTCGATCTCGGTGCGATCCTGGAATTGACTCTGGGCGAGGAGCTCACCGCCCTCATGGAAGTTCCCCCCGGCACCACCACCTACGGCCGCCTGGCCACCCTCTTCTGCGACCACCAGCCCGCAGTCGATCTGCTGGAGGTCTCGCGACCCCTGGCGTAGAGGCTACGGGCTGTCCATCGGTGCTGGTCGCTCCCAACTGCTTGTCGTCAATGAGGCGGGAAGCGGTAGTCGCCATCGACCGACATCCGACAGTCGCTTACCCTTCATCAGGCTTTACCCCGCTTCATTCGCCAGGCAACACGGGGAAGAGTTCCGCCGTGATGAGGCGTTCTTCCTGGCCGAACTTCTGAAGCAGTTCCGGCCCCCAGCTTTGAATGAGCTTTCGATCCGCTGTGGAGAGATTGTCGGCCTTCAGTTCGCCCAGTCCCTCGGGCCAGGGAATCGGCCCGCCGATGAGCTTCATCTTCCGAAGTTTCTCGAAGAGCCCGGGATTCACAAAATCGGTGTAGCCGTAGCTGGTGCGGTAACGCAGGATCTCGCGCCAGTTGACGAAGATGTGTGTGATTCCCTCGTCGGCGAACTTCCGGCGGATCTCGGTCTCGTCGCGCCAGGTTCCATCGGGATGCGTGCACCACTCTTCGATGAGTGAAAGATCAAAGACCGTGTTGTATCGCACGTCGAAGCGGGCATCAAAAATCTCCGCCTCGCCCACCATCAACACGCGGATATTCTTCGGCAACACGCCTTCGTCGATCGCCAGATTGATGGCCGCGATTTCGGGGCAGGTTTTGCGAGCGGTGAAATCGCTCGTCGCTTTGAGCTGAGTCAGCCAGGCGTTGTAGTTCCCCACAAAGACCGTGTTGATCGAGAAGTTGAAGACCACAGAAGCTGTGACGAGAACCAGGAGACCGTACTGCCAAGACCGCCCCAGATCCTTAAAGAGACGCGCCAATCCAACGCTGGAAAGGATCGTCAACAGGGGCAGCATCGGTGCCCAGAAGCGGTCAATGCGATGGGTCAGCAGCCACCAGGCGATATAGAACCAGCCGAGATAAAGCAGTGTCATCCGCAACATGCCACGGGCACCTTTCGACCAGGTGTCTGGATCCTCGTCATCACTTGGCACCAGCCACGCCAACGGCAGGCCTAGCAGAATGAGTCCGCTCTGCCAGTCGCTGCGGACGAGGATGTCGAAAACGTCGGTGAAGAACGCGATGGGCGAATAATGGGGCGGTGCGTGTCCCCGCCACCATTTGTCGTTGAGCTGGTCGTTCCAATCGACCCCGCCAAAGATTGAATAGAGCAGCGGATAAACCGGGTTCCCGGTTTGCCAGACATTCTTCGCCAGCCACGGCCCAGCGAAGATCAGCACTCCCAGCGAGAAGACCAGCGGCGGAACCAGACGTTGCATCCACCGGACCGCTTCAGTATTTCCCGAGTTCCCTTTGAAGACTCCACTCAGGGAAAACAGCCCGATGGGCGCCACCACAAAGAGGAGCGCGGGATACTTGCAGCCGAACGCCGCTCCGGCTGAGAGCCCTGCCAGCCACCACCACCCGCTGGTTCCATCCAAAGGAAGGCTCCATCGTGAAGTGATCGGTTGCGAGGCGCCGAGTTTGTCATCGACGGAGCCCAGGGAAGTGGCACGCAGTGCTGCGAAAAAAGCCGCGAGCAGGTAGCACGAGAAGGCTTCCTCTACGTAGGCGATAGTCGACAGCCGGTAGGTCCAGGGAATGGTGATCCAGATCAGGGCCGCCCAGTTGGCGGCGGGCGGGTACCACCGCTGGCAGAGGCTCCATAGCCCCAAAGCCGTCAACGGGCCGAAGACCGATAGTGTCGCAGTGGCGACATAGCTGCCCGTCAACCAATCTCCCACAAGTGCCATCGACGCCAGCGAGAGCATCTCCGTCAGGAACGGAAAACTCGTGTAGACGTTGTGCGGCAAGAACTCAATCCGCCCGGTCAGGAAATACTCCTTGGGGCCACCCAGATGGTACTCCTTGACGTCGAAATCGGTGGTTGGCGACAGCCCGCCCAACCAGAAAGTCCACAGGAACAACACCACCCCCGCCCAGGCGGCCAGCGTCCAGCCATCGCGAAATTCCCAGGCCTCACGGATCGACTGGCCCAGCGAGCGACCCAGTGTCCACTTGCCCGACTTCAGCCCCACGAAAGCGAGCACACAGCCGGGAAGGAGCCACGCCGCGACAAGTGTCGAAGACAACCCACCCGCGAGACCGACCAGGAGTGTCGCCGTCGAGGTGATCGCCAGGCCGATCGAGACTGCGAAGAAAAGTTCCGTCCCCACCTGCTCGAGCGTTGTCGGTGGCTCCTCGGAACTCGAGCGTGATCCTGTGAAAAATCGGGTGGAGACGAGCATCGCCAGCCAACCCCACCCCGCCGAACCCGCGACCAGGAAACCCGCCAGAAGAGTGAACCAGATACGCTCCGGCAGATAGGCCAAACCATGCGGCAGCGATGACTGAAGCGGGGGATCGACAAGATCCATCAGTTGAAAAGGGACCAAACCCCAGTAGAACACACGGGCCGCATTGCCATTGTTCGATAGCCCCCCGCCGTAGAAGAGCACCGTCGCCAGCATGATCCAGCCGAACGCGAACCACTTGGCGTTCGCGTTCCACCAATTCCGTGCCGAATCCCTCTCTTCCAAAGGACGCGCGGTTGCCGATCTGCCGTGCGGGGGAGTGGGGACATGGCGTTTTCGACTCATGGGCATTTTCGATGAGGGACGTAAAGAAACCGGATGTCGTCTCTGGGTGTTGAACTTGGGGATCTTGAAAATTGTCGGAGAGTCGGCCCAATCGAAGGGATCGGTATGGAAGCTGGGAGCGTCGATTCCATGCGGTCAAAACCGCGCTGGAGATAAACGACAAGAAGGCGCCGCTTCCCCAATCTCAACCATACCATCCACTAGGCGATCACGTCGTGCGTCACATGGCCGAAGACATCCGTCAGACGCATGTCGCGGCCGCCGAAGCGCATGGTGAGCCGGGTGTGGTCGATCCCCATCAGCCAGAGCATCGTCGCATGCAGGTCGTGAATTTCGAGTTTCTTGTCGATTGCATAGTAGCCGTATTCGTCTGTGGCACCGTAGGCGAGGCCCCCCTTTACACCGCCCCCCGCCATCCAGACGGTGTAGCCGAAAGGGTTGTGGTCGCGGCCGTCGGATCCCTGCGCCTGGGGCGTGCGGCCGAACTCGCCCGCGAAGACGACCAGCGTCTCGTCCAGAAGGCCCCGGCTCTTGAGATCAGTGAGTAGGCCCGCGATCGGCTGATCGACCGCCTTGCAGTTGAGTTCATGGCCGTTCTTGAGGCCGCCATGCTGATCCCAACGGTCGACACCCACGCCGGGACAGGTCAGTTCGATGAACCGCACGCCACTCTCGACCAGCCGGCGGGCGAGGAGGCATTGCCGGGCATAGACCTTCGTTGGCCCGTAGTCGGAATCCAACCCATACAACTTCTGTGTCGCCTCCGATTCGGTCGACAGATCAACCAGTTCCGGCACGGTCGTCTGCATGCGGAAGGCGAGTTCATAGTTGGCGATTGCCGATTCCAAGGCATCGGGTTTCCCCGCGCGGGCCGAGGCGGCGAGATCGAGTTGCTTGAGCAGATCGAGCTTCCGCCGTTGGGCCGTGACCGGGCCGGGGGCGGGTTCGAGATCCGAGATGGGCATCTTCTGCGTCTTGAGGATCGATCCCTGATGCGTCGCGGGGAGGAAGCCGTTGTGGAAGCAATCGACTCCGCCCGGCGGAATGAGGCCGCCATTCAGCACGAGGAAGCCCGGCAGGTTCTTGCACTCAGTCCCCAGTCCATACGAGACCCAGGCGCCCATGCTGGGCCGACCCTGAAGACCATGCCCGGTATGAAGGAAGTAGTTGGCGTTGGTGTGTTCCGAGAAGGCCGATGTCATCGAGCGGATGACGCACAAGTCGTCGGCATGGGCGGCAATGTGCGGAATCAGCGAGCTGAATTCCAGACCACTTTGCCCGTGGTGCGAGAACTCCCACGGCGACTTCATGATCTTGCCGTTGTTGTCGAACTGGGTCGCCTGCACCTTCATCTTCATCGGCTCGCCATGCTCTTTAGTGAGCCGGGGCTTGGGATCGAACAGGTCCATCTGCGACGGCCCGCCATCCATGTAGAGGAAGATAATGTTCTTCGCCTTGGCGGGATGATGCAGCGGCGGCAACCCCGGGGCACCGGCCGTCTCGGCATAGCCCCGCTCCATCGCCAAGCCAGCAAGTGCAACACCGCCAAAGCCGCAGGCGATCTGCGCGAGATGTTCTCGGCGTGATAACGGCGCGGGGCGGAAGTCGTGGCAGTGGGACATGGGAGGCTCGGTGGCAGGCGGGATCGGCTGGGTGGGAACTTGCAACAAGTATTCCACCACAGCCGATCCGGAGTTGCCAGAGGGAAGTGACTCATCCCCGTTCGAGTTCACTCCTTCGGCAGCATTGAGATCCACTTCTGGAGCGATGTCACACTGGGGGCCGGGGATTCGATCATCGATTCCAAGGCTTGGACAACCGCCACGCAGCCCGGAAGAGTGGTGACGCAGGGGATGCCGTTCATCACGGCGGCGGCGCGGATGCGTCCTTCGTCGGATCTGGCTCCCTTGCCGCTGGGCGTATTGAAGACGAGCTGCACCTGGTTGTTGGCCATGTAATCGAGCAGGTTGGGGCGGCCCTCCTGCAGCTTGCGGACGGTCTCGACCTCGATGCCCGCTTCGCGCAGCACACGGGACGTGCCCGACGTGGCGAGGATCTTGAAGCCCATTTCGATCAGCCGCCGGGCACTGTCCAGAATATGTTCCTTGTGGCGACCGGCGAGGCTGATGAAGACCGCACCGCTGGTCGGCAGCTTGTTCCCTGCGCCCAGCTGGGCCCGGGCGTAGGCGGCTGGGAAGTTGGTGTCGATCCCCATCACTTCGCCCGTCGATTTCATCTCGGGGCCGAGGATGATGTCCACGCCGGCAAAGCGGGTGAACGGGAAGACGCTCTCTTTCACCGAGACATACGGCGGCACGACTTCCTTGGTGAAGCCGAGTTCCTTGAGTGTCTTGCCGACCATGATCTTCGCCGCCAGTTTGGGCAGCGGGACGTTGGTCGCCTTGCTCACGAAGGGGGAGGTCCGGCTGGCCCGCGGGTTCACTTCAAGCACATAGACAATCTGCTCGCCTCCCTCATGCTTGACGGCGAACTGGATGTTCATCAGGCCTCGCACCTGCAGCTCTTTGGCCAGTGCGTAGGTGGCAGTCTTGATCTCTTCGACGATGGCGGGAGAGAGCGAGTAAGGGGGGAGCACGCAGGCCGAATCACCCGAGTGGACGCCCGCTTCCTCGATGTGTTCCATCACTCCGCCCACGAGCGTCAACTCACCGTCGGAGATGGCGTCGACATCGACTTCGACCGCGTCTTCGAGGAACTTGTCGATGAGCAGTGGCCGGTCGGGGGAGACGTTGACCGCCTCGATCATGTATTCGCGGACCATCCGCTCGTCGTAACAAATCCGCATCGCCCGGCCACCCAAGACAAAGCTGGGGCGGACGAGGACGGGATAGCCGATCTCGCTGGCGATCTGCACCGCGCGGCTGGCATCCGTCGCCATGCCGTTGGGGGGCTGCCGGAGACCGAGCTTATCGAGGATCCCCTTGAAGATCTCGCGGTCTTCGGCGGCGTCAATCATCGACGGACTCGTGCCGATGATCTTCACGCCGGCCTGTTCGAGGCCACGGGCGAGGTTCAGAGGTGTTTGGCCACCGAACTGAACAATCACGCCGTCAGGCTGAAGACGGTCGCAGATGTTGAGGACGTCCTCCGTCGTCAGCGGCTCGAAGAAGAGGAGGTCGGAGGTGTCGTAATCGGTCGAAACCGTTTCCGGGTTCGAGTTGACCATCACCGATTCAATTCCCAGTTCACGCAACGCGAACGAGGCCTGGCAGCAGCAGTAATCGAACTCGATCCCCTGGCCGATACGGTTGGGGCCACCACCCAGGATGACGACCCGCTGGCGGCCATCCGTCCGGGGGCCGGGAGCCTCGTCTTCCTGCTCGTAAGTCGAATAATAGTAGGGAGTGTAGGCTTCGAATTCGGCGGCACAGGTGTCGACCTGCTTGAAGGTCGGCAGGATGCCCCGCCGCTTGCGCTCGCGGCGAACTTCCATATCCGAGACATCGAGCCAGTCGCCGATCTGCTTGTCGGAGAAGCCGAAACGCTTCACTTCGCGGAGCAGGTCGTCATTCACGTCTTCGAGACGGTGGTGGCTGCGGAGGCGGTCCTCCATCCGCACGATGTCGCGCAGGTTTTCGAGGAACCATGGATCGATGTGGGTCAGGTCATGGATCTCGGAGGTGGAGAGCCCCGCCTTGATCGCGTAGCGGAGATAGAAGATCCGCATGTCGTTGGGGGTGGCGAGCTTGCTCTCGATTTCTTCGATCGTGGGGCGATGGGCGGAATCCCACAGATCCTTCTTGCCGCCGCCCAGGCCAAAGTGGCCAATTTCCAGACCACGGAGCGCCTTCTGGAGCGATTCCTTGAACGTGCGACCGATGGCCATCGTCTCGCCGACGGATTTCATCTGCACGGTCAGTTCGGGATCGGCTTCGGGGAACTTCTCGAAAGTCCAGCGGGGAATCTTGGTGACGACGTAATCGATCGTCGGCTCGAAGCAGGCGAGCGTTTCTCGCGTGATGTCGTTGGGGATCTCATCCAGTGTAAAGCCGACGGCCAGCTTGGCCGCGATCTTCGCGATGGGGAAGCCCGTCGCCTTGGAAGCCAGCGCGCTCGAGCGGCTGACGCGGGGGTTCATCTCGACGACGACCATGCGGCCGGTTTTCGGGTGCACGGCGAACTGGACGTTCGAGCCGCCCGTCTCGACACCGATCTCCCGCATGACGGCGATCGTCGCATCACGCATCCGCTGGTATTCGCGGTCAGTCAGTGTCTGAGCCGGGGCCACGGTGATCGAATCGCCCGTGTGGACACCCATCGGGTCGAGATTTTCAATCGCGCAGATGATGACTACGTTGTCGGCGACATCGCGCATCACCTCCATCTCGTACTCTTTCCACCCGATGATCGATTCTTCGAGCAGCACCTCGTTGATCGGCGAGAGTTCAATCCCCTTGCGAACCTTCTCCTCGAATTCCTCGCGGTTGTAGGCGATTCCCCCTCCCATGCCGCCCAAGGTGAAGCTGGCGCGGATGATCAGCGGCAAGCCGATGTCTTTGAGTGCTTCGCGGGCCTCCTCCATCGAATTGACGACGCGGCTTTTGCAGACGTCCAGGCCGATCTTCTGCATCGCGTCTTTGAAGAGTTGCCGATCTTCGGCCTTCTCGATGACATCGGCGCGGGCACCGATCATCTCGCAGCCGAACTTTTCGAGGATGCCCCGGCGGAAGAGTTCCATCCCGGTGTTGAGGCCTGTCTGGCCGCCGAGTGTCGGGAGGATGGCATCGGGCCGTTCGTCCTCGATGATTTTGGCGACATACTGCCAGTTGATCGGCTCGATGTATGTGGCGTCGGCAGTGCCGGGATCGGTCATGATCGTCGCGGGGTTCGAGTTGACGAGGATCACCTCGTAACCGCACTCGCGCAGCGACTTGCAGGCCTGCGTCCCGGAGTAATCGAATTCACATGCCTGCCCGATGACAATGGGGCCCGAACCGATGATGAGAATCTTCTTGAGGTCGTCGCGGCGGGGCACGGCAGGGAAGTCTCCAAAAGGCGGCACGATGCTGGCGGAACGTCTGGCAACATCTGATGTTGCGGCCAGTCTCTCAGTCGTGTCTCGGCCGCAGGCTGCCAGCGCGGGGACGCACCGGCACGGTCATTCGCACTGGGCGCGAAACTTCCCAAGCCTAGCAAGACCTCATGGAGAATCAAGGAATCGGGTCAGCCAGCGTCAGGCTCCGGGCAAATCATCAGTGATCCGCCATCAAGGGCGCTGTCTCGATCATAGGAGCCAGGCACCCATAACGAAGAGTTTCAGATGAAGGACGAACTGGAAAATCGAGAGGTGCGAAACTCTCTTTGTTCTTGGCATCCTTCAAGGCAAGCGGGAGTCGGGGTGGCTATAGTGAAATGGCCCGCGCACGCACACATCGACCAACCTTTGTTTGAGTGAGATCCGCCGATGGGAATGATGGCCACGCCGCTGTATTCGGTGGTGATCGAGAAGGCGTTGCGACTGGCCGCGATCGCCCACTATTCGCAGTTCCGCAAGGCCTCGAATATTCCGTATGTGTCGCATCTGGCGGGGGTGGCGTTGATTCTGCAGCGAGCGGGGTTCGCCGATGATGAACTGATCGCGGCCGCCATTCTGCACGACATTGTCGAAGACACCGACGTGACGGTGGCCGACCTCGAGCAGAGTTTCTCGCCGGCGATCATCGCGGCGGTCGTGGCGGCCACCGAGGAGAAGGAAGATGGCAGTGGTGCCCAGCGGCCATGGCGGGTGCGGAAGGAAGAGCATCTCGAACAGATCCGCCTCGCCTCGCATGCCGCCCGCGCGATCACATTGGCCGACAAGCTGCACAACCTGGGAGCGACGTGGTTCGACCTGCAGGAGAACCCGCAGGCGTTCTCGAAGTTCAATGCACCTCCCGCAGATCTCCTCTGGTACTACCGCGAGATGGTGACCGCCGCCTCCGGAGCCGACAGCGACCTGCAGATCCTCTCTTCGGAATGCCGGCAGATGATCCATCGCATCGAGGAATTCGTCTCTCACCAGGCAGCGGGTGCGGCTGCCAGCGCCTGAGGGAAATCGTTCAAGAGGTCTTGTCGCGGTGGCTGACTCCATGCCATCGGTCGCAATCCCGCTCCGCGTTTTGTATTGTGCACAAAGATCTCTTGTCTCCTTGGTTTGTCGGGAATCCAGCATGTTCGCAGTCGAAAACATTCAGGCCGCTCTCAAGGCGCAAGGGCTCGATGGCTGGTTGCTCTATGACTTCCGCAAGCTCAACGTGTTGGCCGAGCGGGTGCTGGGACTCGACAAGAAGACCAGCCGCCGCTGGGCCTACTTCATCCCCCAGTCGGGCACGCCGAAGAAGCTGGTCCACCGCATCGAAATGGGAACGCTCGACACGCTGCCCGGCGACAAGACGGTCTACCTGAAGTGGAGCGAATTCGAAGCGGGGATGGCGTCGCTGGTGGCGGGCAGCCGGACGGTGGCGATGGAATACTCACCCAAGAACGGCAACCCCTATATTTCCCGCGTTGATGCCGGGACGGTCGAACTGGTGCGGTCGTTTGGTGTCGATGTCGTCTCGTCCGGCGATTTGATCCAGCTGTTTGAAGCAGTCTGGGATGATGACCAGATCGCCATGCATCTGGCGGCGGCCGAAGTGACCAACGCCGCCTACGACGTGGCTTGGCGGACGATCGCTCACGACATCCGCACAAAGGGCGAATCGGACGAACTGCGGGTGCAGAAGGCGATTCTCGATCATTTCACGGCCCACCATGTCACCACCTACAGCCCGCCGATCGTGGGTGTGAACGCTCACAGCGGCGATCCCCACTTCGAAACCGGTTCACTCCCAGATACGACCATTCGCGAAGGGGATTTCGTCCTGGTCGACTTGTGGGGCAAGCTGGATCGGCCACGGGCCGTTTACAGCGACCTGACCCGCACGGGCTTTGTGGGGACGACGGTTCCCGAGAAGTACGTGAAGGTCTTCAACGTCGTGGCCGCCGCCCGTGATGCCGCTGTGCAGTATGTGCGGGATGGTTTGGCCGCGGGTCGCCGGGTGGAAGGCCATGAGGTCGACGACGCCTGCCGGGATGTCATCGAAGCGGCGGGATATGGCGAGTACTACGTCCATCGCACGGGGCACAACATCGGCCAGGAAGTCCATGGCAACGGCGCCCACATTGACAATCTGGAGACTCACGAGACCCGCGCTCTGATCCCCCGCACCTGCTTTTCAATCGAACCGGGCATCTACCTGCCCGAGTTCGGCGTCCGCAGCGAGATCGATGTCCTCATCATGCCAGATGGTTCTGTCCAGGTGACGGGCGGCCCGCTGCAGATGGAAATCGTGCCGATCCTCGCACAGCCTGTGATCATGTAAGCGGAGATCAGGTTGGTTGGGAGTTGATGGTTGGGAGTTGATGGTTGGGAGTTGATGGTTGATGATGGAGAAAAATGAGGAGCGTGGGAATTTCGCTCCCCTTTCCCCACGCGACTGGAAGTTCTTGCATGACGGCTGGTACCGGCATTGTGATCACCATTGATGGCCCGGCGGGAACCGGCAAGAGCACGGCGGCCCGGCGGTTGGCCGAGAGGCTGGGCTTCTCGTTTCTGGATACGGGAGCGATGTATCGAGCAATCGCGTGGGGCTGCCTGAGCCGGGGGATTGATCTCACCCATCACGCACTGGTGACCGGCTTTGCCCAACAGGCCCAGCTGGCACTGGATGAAGGCATGATCTCCCTCGACGGCCACAATGTCTCGGAGGCCATTCGAATGCCCCAGGTCACGTTGGCGGCCTCTCAAGTGGCGGCGATCGAAGGTGTCCGCGAGCAGATGGTCGCTTTGCAAAGGCAGGCCGCTTGCGGGCAAAACATGGTGACCGAAGGCCGCGATCAGGGGACGATCGTGTTTCCGGAGGCTCCCTGCAAATTCTTCCTGACGGCTTCCCCCCTGGTGCGTGCCAAACGCCGCGAGGCGCAGCTCCGGAGTGCGGGGCAGATCGTGCCGCTGGAGGAGATCCTTCAGCAGCAGCAGATCCGCGACGACCGCGATGAAAACCGACCCATTGCCCCGTTGAAGCCCGCCCCCGACGCCACCATTGTCGACACGACGGCTATCACCTTCGATGAGGTCATCACCCAGCTTGAGGAGGTCGTCCGCTCACGGGTGCCGCTCCCCGCAGCTACTTGTTGAACCTTCGCCGCTTCACTCCCACAGCACCATTTGCGAACTGGATTCCCACCATGCCGAAAACCCTGATCCTGGCTGGCGATTTCGTGGAGGACTACGAACTCATGGTCCCCTTCCAGATGCTCCAGCTTCTGGGCTGCGATGTCGATGTCGTCTGTCCGGATCGGCGTAGCGGCGACTTCATCAAGACCGCCATTCATGATTTCGAAGGGGATCAGACCTACACCGAAAAGCCGGGCCACCGCTTCACACTCAACGCCGAACTGGAGGAGTCGATCGCGAAAATCGCCGAGTACGACGGCCTGTATATTCCCGGCGGTCGTTCGCCCGAGTACCTGCGGCTCGATCAGCGTGTGCTGGATGTGGTGCGGGCCTTCTTTCAGGCTGCGAAGCCCGTGGCGGCCATCTGTCATGGGATCCAAGTGCTGACGGCTGCCGGTGTGGTGGCTGGGCGTCGCTGCACGGCTTACCCCGCCTGCGGGCCGGAAATCACGTTGGCGAAGGGGCAGTATGTGGCTGTTCCCGTGAACGAGGCGTATGTCGAAGGAAATCTCGTCACGGCCCCCGCCTGGCCCGCACACGCGTCGCTAGTCCGAGAGTTTTCCAAACTGATGGGCATCACGATCAGCCATGCCTGATATCGGGTGGGCCGCCGTCAAGGTGTCACTCGCGGCCGTGTGCCATCAGCGACTCTTCGACGGATCGCTGTCTCCTGAGACAACGGGGCTGGCACCGAGATCCAGCGCGCTCTCCACTGGGCGGGGACTGCCGCTCCGGTGCGGTGTGTAGTGAAACTGGAGGCGATGATCCGGGAGCGCGGCTGCGGAGAGTTCACCTCCGGATGCCACGGCGGGCGAATCCGGAGAGAGCCGAAAGTCTTGCCGGGCCGCATCGATCCAACCGGGATGCTCACCCGTTTGGATCAGGCCCTGAACGCGGATCTTTCCCTTTCCGGCGGAGTGACTTTCCCGCCAATGGGTCTTGAACCAGTTGTTGAAGAGGTCGACTGTTCCATTGCCATCAAAAATCGCCAGGTGCCGCCCCGGGCCGGTGGTCCACACGAGATTGTTGCGGCAATCGACATGCTCCTGCATGGAGGAGAGCCGGAAGAGGACGGTCGTCGCCGGTCTGTGCGAGATCACTGTGTTGTTGAAGAAATGGAGCGTGCCCATCCGGTATCGATCGAGCTTCCCGCTGTCTCCGCCGTAGTGCACGATCTGGTTGTTCCCGGCGTCGTCCTGCTTGATGAGGATGTTCCCGTAAACGAAGGTCTCCCGGTAGTTCACTTCGGGGTCGGGGGCTTCGCTCCAGTTGCCATCGACCAGATCAAGCATTCGATTCCCCCCTTCAATCCAGTTGTATCGCACCACCAGGCCGGCGGAGCGGTCTTTCAGGTTGTTCCCCAGGCAGCCGGCGCGGAGGGGGCCGAACTGGTTGAATTGAAAAACGATCCCTTGCGACGATGTGTAGTTGTTGTGTTCGAGGATGCTCCCTTCGATCCCGTTGCCGTGGATGAAGCAGCGATCGACGAGGATCTGCCGTGTTTCGGGAGATGTGAACAAGCCATTGCCGCTGTCGTGGAGGATGCAGCCGCGAATGGTGATGTGTTCCCCCTTCTCGATGAAGATGCTGGCCGCATTTTCGGAATAGGCAGTGATTCCCTCCCGGCCTTTGAATTGGTAAGGGGGGCGGGCACTGCGGATATCGAGATTTTCAATCACGATATGGGCGGGTTGAATGTCAACCGGTCGGTTCGCACCGCCGATCTTGATGACGCCGCGCCCCTCGCTCCAGAAATTCAACGCGGATCGAGTCACGGCCTCCCGACCATCGATCACAGGGAGTTGACCACCGGCATCGGGCACTCCGCTGACGACGATCGGCTGCTCCGGCGTTCCTCGTCGGCAGATAACCCATTTGGAGCGATACGGCTCAGGTCGCGCATGGATCAGCACCCGGTCGCCCGGTGCGAGCGATTCCCACGGAACGTCTTCAATCTCGTGGAGAGCCGCCTGCGGGCCGACGATGTAGTCAGTCGCTTGGCAAGGTTGCGGCGGGCCCATGATCAGAACCAGACCCAGGATCAGCACCCCGCGAATCGGGATGGTCTTGAAACTTGAGGAGGCCCCGATACGGGACGTGGACGCCAATGGCCCGAGGATTGGTCTTGGACCCTGTTCGGAAATGTTGGCGTCAACAGCATGGCTGGCGTTCATTGCAACCTCGAACCGCAAGCAGTCAGTGACGCTCCAACTTTCCGGACAGCCGCTTGCACGGGTCATGAGAGCTTGGGACATGAGAAGAACCTCAGGGTGGAAGTCACTGGATGGGGGCCGAAGTGTCGGCTCGCCGCTGTTCTATCCCCCTGCAAGGCCCTGTGCCATCTCTTTCCGGGCAGGCTCCATCCAAGCATGCACCACAAGATGAATGCGGCTCCGATGGACTGGCATCAGCGTCACCGAGAACTCAAAGCGGGTTTCGCCCGAGGCGAAGTTGCGGGATGAGTGACTCTGTTGCGGATCAATTCGAGTACCCCCTACTCTTGAGGGATGGAATTTCTCAGGGGGCTTTTATGAATCCGAAGTGGTGGATTGTTGTTGGTGCGGTGGTGGCGGGGACGAGTGTTGTCACGGGAGCCTTCGCCGCGCATTCTTTGACTGATCATTTCGCCGCGGTCTACGCCGGGCAGACGCGTGAGGTCGCAGGGGAGGTGGTTCCGCTGGCGCGCAAGTATCTGCAGGACTTCAAGACTGGTGCCGAGTACCAGATGTTCCACGGATTGGCTCTGATCGGGCTGGGTCTTTGGGGAGTGTTTCGCCGTCAACGCGGCGACAACCGGCAGCGGTGGCTGCATGTGGCGGGGTGGTTGTTTTTGGCGGGAGTGATCCTCTTCTCGGGAAGTCTCTACGCGTTGACACTTTCGGGTGTCCGAATGTTGGGAGCCGTCACCCCGATTGGCGGCGTGGCATTCCTGGCAGGTTGGGGCCTGTTGGCCACTGTTGTTGCGGTATCGCGAGATGACGACCAAGTGGGTTTGTGACAAAATCGCGAAAAGCTGTAGGGGTTTTCTCTCGTAGTGGAGCGACACGACGATGAGATCTTCCGAAACAGATGGTCTTTCGCGGGGTTAATCGTTTCGACAAACATCGGATCTGTTATCATTCGGGAAGGATCCTAGGGCCAGGATCAGACCCTGCACCGCAGCCATGAAGGATCAGGAAAGGCCCGACTCATGTCCTACTCGTTGCCCAATGAGGGAACCGCTCCTCCCCTTTGGACCAATCCGGAAGTTTTCGACCGGATTGCCGAGCGGCTTCGAATTCTCGCCCACCCGCATCGTCTCCGCATGGTGGAGATGCTCCTCGCGGGCAAGTACTCCGTTGGTGAACTGGCGGAATCGTGTTCCATTCCTAGCCACATGGCTTCGGAACACCTGCGGCTGATGCAGCATTGCGGCCTTCTGGGAAGCGAAAAGGAGGGCCGCTACACCTTCTACCGCATCGCGGAGCCCAACTTGCAGCGCCTGCTTCTTTGCCTTAAGGATCAGCAGCTCCGCCTTGATGAACCCGCGGCACTGAGCCACAACCCCTCCCCCCCCACAGCTGCTGCTACGCCCCTTGAGTCTGCACCGCCGACCAGCGGTCTGCATCACGCTGCGGACATGGCTGGTACGGATATGGCGAATCATCACATAGGAACGCAAAACGGCCAGCCGGAATTGAATGGCTGAATCTCTTCCAACAGCACCTCCACCAAGAGCATCCCCAAGTGATGAGGGCATCGCGGGAATGCAATCTCTGAGGGCCAATCCAAGTTATTGGGCCTGGGACACTTCGCAGCAGCATCGCAGATCCATCAGGATCCGATGTTCTCATCGCTGAAATGCATGATGAGATTGTCTGACCTACCGGGGGTTAGATGGCTTTCCAGTCTGCCACGCATCGCTAAAGTGGGCTTGGCCCTCTCGTCTCCAATTCATGCTCATGAGCATGTTCTTGATGCTGATTGGGATTCTACCTGTCGGTTTCCATCATCTCGCATAGGTTCAGGGTCGGTACTCTGGTACTCACCTCCAGTGCGATAAAATCACTGCCTGTGGTGTTTTCACCGTGTCGATATAGTGTTTTTGTTTATGTTGATGGTGTTGTTATGTGTGTCGATCACTCGGTTTCTGAGTAAATATGGTCGAAGTTGTGTTCTCACCAATTGACGAATGCTTGCGTGTGGATTTGAATTAGTGCCGAGCTTCTGGCTGACCATTCTCTCCACCCGTTCCCGCATTCTCTCGGGAACAGACGATCTGTCGCATCTACACTGCGTCGGCTGCCAGCGCTAGAAATCTCTCACGCTTCTTTCAAAACCTCTTTAATGGTGAATCTATGGTTGTGTTGCCCTCCCGTTCCGCCAAGCGTGGATTTACACTGATTGAACTGCTGGTGGTCATCGCCATTATTGCTATTTTGATCGCATTGCTGCTCCCCGCAGTTCAACAGGCACGAGAAGCCGCTCGTCGCACCCAATGCAAGAATAATCTGAAACAGCTTGGCCTTGCCTTGCATAACTACCATGATTCGCTCGGGCGATTTCCGGCTGGCTACTATATGAATGGTACTGCTGGGGCGGGTGCGCTTCCCGTCGTCGCATGGACATGCATGATCCTTCCCTATATTGATCAGGCACCAGTCTATAACGCTATCGATTTCGCAGGTGTCTACAATCCCAATACGAGTTGGACGGGTAACAGCAAGCCAGCCTTGGAAACACTATTCACAGCATTCCAGTGTCCTTCATCCCCAGATAGTCCTCGTGTTTCAGTGACCGAGAATGTCGGTGCCACCTCGACAACATGGAATCAGTCTCGTACGAGTTATGGCGGAAATGCCTCTGGCACTGTTGGCTCTAATGCGACAGGGGGGGCTCCCACAGAATCTCAGCAGCATTTGGACGACGGTTGCTGTGCTCACGCTCGATACAATGGAATTCTCGGGTATATGACAGCCGTTCGAATTGCGGACATTTCTGACGGAACAAGCAACACTGTGATGGTAGCAGAATGGGTGCGGGGTGGATCGGGAACAAAGACGGCCAGTACCTATGACCATCTGGCAATTGGACGTAACAGCAGTGGAGATGAAGCGGGCCGCTTTATTGGTTCTTTCGGTACGCCATTGAATTTTCAGAATGTCGGGACAACGGCACAGACTGCCCAGCAAAACAAAGCCAGCTTCTCCAGCTATCACACAGGTGGTGTTCACGGCTTGATGTGTGATGGCGCTGTCAAGTTTTTCTCGGAGAACATCTCCATCGACACCCAGAAAGCCCTTGGCACTCGCAATGGCGGTGAAGTCGTCGGTGATTTCTAAACCGTCGGGTAATGGCGGACGATCCGAATCCCGCCATGCTTGGTGGGAGGGGTGCGATGAGGATAAAGCAAAGCTTGCAAGAGCTGGACTTCATCCTCATCGCACAATTTTTTGCGCCAGCCAGCCTCTCCTCAGCACTGCGGAGCGAAGTTGGCTGGTCGTCTAAAAGAGCCTACTGATGTTCGAGTGGTTCGCTGATTTACCCCGTATTGCGAAGGTTGGCGTGGCTGTACTGGTTCTGGGAGTCTCGGCGGGCGCTTGGTTCGCTGGCTACTTCTGGCCGTGGGGTTGGGGCGTTGGTGGCGTGTTGTTGATTGCCGCTTTTGTGATTGATTGAAACCGGCTCCGTGTACTAGCAGCATTTTCGCGTAACCTTTACGCAGTCGGCCGATTGCTCTTGAGCCACTTCTCTTTGTTAAGGGAAGCACAAAACAAAAACGCCTTGCTGACGCAACCTTTTCAGGGTGATCAGCAAGGCGTTTTGATACGCGGGGATAAATCCCAGCGAGGCCGGCGGGGCTCGAACCCGTAACCTCCGGATCGACAGTCCGGTGGTGGATCCCGGTTCACGCCGCCTGCTGGGCAGAGGCCTGCAGCCTCCGGATCGTGATGTCGATGTAGGATTTTTCCCGCTCGATTCCGATCGCTTTTCGGCCCGCTTGGCTGGCGGCCAAAAGCGTGGTGCCGGATCCCGCGAAGGGGTCGAGGATCGTCTCACCTGGCGGGGCGACTTGCACCAACTCGGCCATCAGCTTGACCGGCTTTCCGGTGATGTGATGCTTGTCCTTTCGATCGACCGGGATGTGATGGCAGCCCGCGAAGGGGCCCGCATCCGTCCGGTTCTTGCAGGGGCCGTTCGTCCCCCACGGGATGTACTCGCACTGATGTCGGAAGTAACCCTTGTGCGGCGATCGCGACTGGCTCCCCTTGTCCCACGGGATCGTCCCCCGGTGGATCCAGTCCGCCGCCTGGAGCGCGTCGCACATCGACGGGAGATTCCGCCAGTCGATGAAGACGAGAGCATAGCCGCCGGGCTGGACGATCTGGCGGCAAAAACGCAGCCACTGGAGGCACCAGAACGAAAAGCCCCGCTCGTTCTTGGCATCGCCGCCGAACGTCGGGCGTCCGAGTGAGTTTCCATTCTGGCAGTACTTCGTGATGGGGTCGGCCTTCACTCCCACTCCAGCCGCTCCGGAGCAGTAGGGCGGATCCGTGATCAGGGAGTGGATCGATCCCACTGGGAGGGTCGGGAGGACGTCGAACAAGTCGCCATGGTACAGCGACACAAAATCATCTTCGTAGACAGGTTTCATCGGGTTCATTCAAAACAAGGCGGCCGCCGGCACGACCGGCGGCCGCTGGTGAGGGGAAAGGGAATCAGGCCGCCAGTTGCGGTCCCTTGATGAGCAGGACTTCGGGCGGCTTCACAGTGGGCTTCTTCGAGCCACGACCCGCCCGGGCCTTGTAGTTCAGGGTCTTCTTTGTCCATGCGGCCGCCGGGTACAGCTCCGCCAACCGGGGATGGTCGGTGTAGCTGACGATCACACGGGCGCGAGTGAACCGCTGGAGGGAGTCGGCCAGCAGCTGGTGGCCCGCGTCGTCGAGGTCGAACAGGTACCGTCCATTTTTCTGGAGGTACGGCGGGTCGCAGTAGATCAGCAGCCCCTCGTCGTCGTGGAGCTTGGCCAACAGCTCGAACGCATCGCGGTTGGTGATCGTCACCCCCCGCATGCGGGCCTGCCAGGCGCGGATCGATTCGACCGCCCCCCGCAACTTGGCTGCGCAGGGATGCGAGGCGACGCCGTACCCATGGGCCATTGAGTTGGAACTCTCCGCGCCGCAGACGCCCTGCTTGGATGCCCACGAGACGAAAAAGTAATCCACGGCTCGATCGAGCGTCGGCGCGAACGGCTGTTTGATCCGCTCCCGGGCCTCCCGGTGGAGCTGCTCGCAGCAGAGCGTCCGCCGCATCCGTCGATAGAGGGCGGCCCCTTGCGTGGGATCCGCGACGATCCTCGCCAGGTGGGTGAGATCCTGGTGGAGGTCGTTCACGGTTTCCGCGTGGCAGGGAGTCTTCTGGAGCAACATGGCCATCCCCCCGCCGAACGGCTCGAAGTAGGCCTTGTGGGGGCCGAATTCGGGCAGAATCTCGGGGGCGAGCGCGGCTTTGGAACCGAACCAAGGCAAGAGCTGATTTCGCATGATCGGGCCTCAAAAACGGAATGATCGATCAGGACGACGCACAGTCGGCGGATCTCTTCCGGAGGGCCACGGCCGAGGCCTTGAGGGCCTGCCTTTCGACCTAGGTTTTGGGCGCAGGCACACCGCTGCATGTTCGCTTCCTTGCGAATGCAGGTCGGCCTGAGGCCCAGGTCGATTTGCAGGCCGGGGAGTTGCTCTAACAGCTCCCCGGCCGACTTCATTTTTAGAGGGTGATTTCGGGCGAAATCAGTGGCCGGATGTTGGCGCTTGCGCCCATCCCGTCAATGGAAGTACTGAAGGAGAAATCGTGTCGCTTCCCTCACCGCTCACAAAATTCCTGCTCGCGGGTGGCCGTGTCTCGTGTCAGCTGACCCATCCCGATAGC
>PNLE01000019.1 GCA_013822855.1 Planctomyces sp. | reverse complement strand
AAAATCTGGCGACTCACTTCGGCGACCACCCCAACTCTTGGAGGCAGCATGGGTGGAGGCGGAGACGTCAGTTCAATCAGATGTCCGTCGGGATCGTGGACGAATGATTGCAGGGCACCATCCGGACGCAGTTTGCAGGGAACGACCACGGGCACGCCAGCCTCACGCAGGTGAGATTCTGCGGCACGCACATCGTCCACCTCGAACGCAAGATGATGCCCGCGCGAGGAACATCCGCCTCCCTGACCCGCCGGCCCCGACCCTTCGAATTCGAGGATCGTGTGGATCAGCGTCGAGCCGGCCCGGAACCATTGCCCCTGGAAAGAGAAGGCGGGCCGGGCCACTTCCTCCATTCCGAGCAGGTCCCGATAGAACCGTCGGGAGGCATCGAGACTGGCGATCACGAGCGTGGCGTGATCGATCTGTTTCACGTGGAATGGGGGCATGGAGTTGTTGGGTATTTGGTGTTAGGTGTTTGCCAGTTGGGAGGAGAGTACCCGACGGTCAATGCCACCGTCATTCCAAATATTAAACGCCCAACACCAAAAACCACTCTCCCTAACAACTCACCACGGACGACGGTTCACGAACCATCCCGTCCACCCACCACTTGGCTCCTTCGCGGACAACCTTCTGGTAGAGTGTATCCCGCTCGACCGGCACCCGGCCCGCCTCGTGGATGAGGCGGTGGAGCTTCGAGACGGTGAGGCCCTCGGGGGTCTTGGCACCAGCGTCGTGGTAGATCAGTTCATGAACGACGGTCCCGTCGAGATCGTCCGCACCGAAGCTCTGCGCGACCTGGGCCGTGTCCTCGCCGAGCATGATCCAATAGGCTTTGATGTGGTCGAAGTTGTCGAGCATGAGCCGGGCCAGTGCCACCATGCGGAGATCCATGCGTGCGGTCGGCTTGGGGATGTGGGCCAGCTTCGTGTTCTCGGGATGGAACGCCAGCGGGATGAAGGTCTGGAAGCCGCCGGTCTCGTCCTGCAAAGCCCGCAGGCGGAGGAGGTGGTCGAGGCGGTGCTTCGCCCCTTCGACATGACCGTAAAGCATGGTCGCGTTGGAACGCAGGCCGAGATTGTGGGCCTCGCGATGGATGTGGATCCAGTTCTCACCGTCGGCCTTGTGCTCGCAGATCTGCGGGCGGACTTCATCATGGAAGATCTCGGCCCCGCCTCCCGGCAGACTCCCCAGGCCGGCGGCCTTCATCTCGCGCAGCACCCACTCGACCGGCTGCTTGGTGAGGAAGGAGAACCAGGCGATCTCGACGGCGGTCCACGCCTTGATGTGGATCTCGGGACAGGTCTCGTGGAGAACCCGGACGAGGTTCACATACCAGTCGAATTTTTTCTGGTGATGCAGCCCCCCCACAACGTGGATCTCGGTCGCCCCGCGGGAACGGGCTTCGAGGATCCGTTCGCGTGCCTGGTCGTCGGTGAAGGAGTAGGCCTTTTCATCCCGCAAGTCGGCACGGAAGGCGCAGAACCGGCAGCGGTAGACGCAGACGTTCGTCGGGTTCAGATGGATGTTGGTGTTGTAGTAAGTTGTATTCCCGTGACGCCGCTCGCGGACTTCGTTCGCCAGCCGCCCCATGGCGAGGAGGTCGGCCTCCTCATCGAGGTAAAGACCGTCTTCAAGAGTCAGCCGTTCGCCGACTCCAACCTTGTCGGCGATGCGGGAGAAGCGGGGATCGGTCGTCGTCATGAAGGGCCTCGGCTGGCGGTGATCGGTGGCCTTGGGCAGGTCGGTCTCCTCACATGCTGAGGGAGCATCGCCGCTAATGGTGCCAACAGAGAATTCTAGGCGGCCCGGTAGAATCCCGCCACGTGATCACTCCCGACGGACTTGTGGGCCCCCGCGTCACCAGACTTCCGTTCCACATGAAACGCCAGTCGCCACAGGCACTCGTCACAATTCACACATGCCGGAAGAAGTCGTCGACCTGAGCCGAGAAACCCGGCAGTGATGGCGAGGTGATCTGCTGACCCGTAGTGAAGCGAACCGGGTCGCGGTCGAGCCGGTGAGCCTCGACAAACCTCGCCTCGGGAACAGGAGTCGGATCAACCAGCCACACCTCCACGGCCCCCGCCTTCAAGTATTCGACAGCCTTCTCGAGCAGGTCGACCCAGCGGTTAGAAGGCGAACGGACTTCGACGCAAAGTTCCGGGACGGGCATCAGGGAATCAAGCCGCAGCTTTCGGGAAGGCAGACGTTCGAAACTGATGTAGCAAGCGTCGACTCCCCGCACAGTGTCTGGCGAAGTCGTCGTTTGAATGGCTGACTCGTGCCCGGACGCGAGTCCACAATCATTCTGTTTGGCCCAGGCGTAGAGCGCGATGACGACTTGTGTCGCGATCAGACCGTGTCCGCCTTGCGGAGCGTTCATCTCAACAAGTTCTCCCTGAACGAGTTCCACCCGCATCTCGTCCGGCAGCTCCAGGAACTCGGCGGCGGTCATCAGCTGGCGTGTGTGGGGCAGGTCGACAATCGCCATCACGGCATCTCCCGAAAGCTCGAATTCGACCTCTCCACACTACCACGGCCATGACGATGGGGGAACCGCTTTTAGTCACTCGGGAGTCAGTATCGAACTCAGAATACCAATCTCAGCCGCCCGCCAACCCCCGCATTAACAACGGTGTTCGGATCGCCAGCCGGACGGCCGCGAGGGCGGAGAGCATGCCCGTCGCGAAGACCACGCCCAACCACACGGCCCCTGTCAGCCAGGGGACATCGGCCCCGGTCGAGAGAAGTTGCGGCAGCATCGAGACCAGGGCCGATGCCGTCCCGAAGAAGAGGCCCCACAGGAGCAGCACGGCGTTCTCGCAGAGGATCATCAGGGTGATCTGACGATGGCCGAAACCGATCGCTCGCATCAGGGAAAGCTCCGATTGCCGCTCCCAGACATTCCTCAGCATGACGGTCGCCAGGCCGATCGTGCCCAGGAGTAAACCCAGCCCCCCAAGCGCCTGAAAGGCGGCGAGATAAGTGTTCTGCACCGCAAGGAAGCGTGCGATGCGAACTCCGACCGGTTCCAGATCGAGACCATATTCCGAAAGCCGTGACTCGAAGAAATCGATCGCCTGTTTCGAGTCGGCGGGCGGCAACTCCATCAGGAAGTACTGGTAGCCTTTCTGCTCGGGATAGAGGCGAAGGAAGTTGGCCTCCGACATGAGGAGCACTCCTTGCAGGACCGAACCATCGAGCATCCCGGTCACCTGAAGAGCAGGTGCGTTGTTGGCGGCTTCGGGAGCGGGGAGCGTGGCCCCCACGCCTTTCTTGAGGCTGTACATCAGCGTGTTGACATCGCCAAAGACGGGGATCGTACCGTTGGTCCCCGGCGTATCGAGGAGTTCCCAGGGATGGCTCGCCGACATGCCGGCGAACTTGAAGCCACCCCTTTCGATGAAGCTGTGGGGCACGCCGAGAATTGTGGGGGCTGTCGTCTGGAAGAGGTTCACGCAACTCGCGTCCTCGCCGGGCTTCATGCGGAACTGGAAGACCTTGGTCCGTGCGAGCAGATCTGCCTCGAGTGAACCGGCTGGCGGCGTGAGCTGAAGCGACTTGCGGCCTTCCTCGGTGTTGAGGTCGTAGAGGATGGGACTGGCCGATTCTCCCACCAGTGTGAAGCCGCCGTTCCCGCTGAACTTCTCGGGTCGATCGGCGGGGTTTCTTTGACCGGCAGCGACAGTGGTGATGACGAAGGTGGCGGAGGCGATCATTCCCACGGTGAGAACACTTCGTCGACGGGCGCGCGTCACGTTGCGCGTTGCCAGGCGGGCCGTCGCATGCCAGCCACCACCGGAGAGCGAACTGGCGAGCGGCCGGTCCAGCCAGGCCCCGAGCGCGAAGAGCGAGGTGGTCAAGAGAAGCATCCCGGAGACGAAGAAGCCGACAATCGGCCACGAGAGCCCGCCGAACGCCTCTTTGGTTGGCACCAGTTGGAACGTCAGCGCCGCGACCAGGAGCGTGGCCATCACTCCGGTGATAATCGCCTTGAAGCGTGACCATCGAAAGCGGGCGGGTTGATCTTCCGGCAGGCTCGTCTGACCGGCCAGGAGGTCGCGGATTTCGAAATGTCGGAGGTCCCGCAGAGCCCACCAGACGCTGACCATCGCACCGGCAATCGCGATCAATGCGCCGACGGCTAGGCTGGTGGGTGTGATGTAAAGGTCGATGGCGGTGGTCTGGATCGCACCCCGCCACCAATTCGTGAGGCCGTGGATCATCACCCGCGCGTAGAAGATCCCCAGCAGCACCCCGAAGACCGCTCCCAACGAGGCCAGCCAGAAGCCTTCACATAAGAGCAGCCAGCGGATCGAGATGGGCGGGAAACCCGCCGCCGCCAACAGACCCAGATCGCGGGTCCGCTGTTCGACCCCCAACCGGAAAAGCAGGCTGATCAGGATGAGAGCCGCCAGGATCAGGAAGAAACTGAACCCCACGAACAGCCCGCTGAAGTCGGTCGCACCGGCAGCGGCCCGCAGGCCGTACGCCTTGAGCGGTTGGAGCGACAACCCGGCCTCGCTCAGGTCGAGCTGGCGGATGATGCCTTGTTCGAGTTCCGCGGTGAACTCCTCGATCATTCGGCCTTCCGGCGGCGCGAGGCGAATCGAGGTCAACGTCCCGTAACGGCTTGGCCAGAGTTCCTCGGCCGTCGCGAGTGGCAGGAAGAGTTTCGGCAGCGCTTTGTACTTGTCCCAGTATTCGTCGTCACGGGTCGTCACGAGGTCGAGTTTCATCGGGAAGGGCTGATCCCAATCTGAGAGCGAATCGACATCGGTGATTCCCTTCACCTCGGGCGTTAGGGCTTGGTCGGCGGCGGGGCCCTCCAACTTGGTGATGGCTTCCACTCGAAACTTGCCCGTCTCCTCGGGAAGCTCGCCATGGGCCCCCACCTTGTGCCATGTGAGCTCAAGTTCATCGCCCATCTTGGCCCCGAGATCGGCGGCGAGATAGTCATTGATCATCACGCCGCGATTGGAAAGTTTCAGTGTGGAAGGTCGCAGTGAGGAGGGAGCTGGCCCCTCTTCCGGCGGGAGAATCGGGAACGGGCCGAAGGGGGGCTTCAACGTGGCCGTGTCGATCCCGGCGACGGTCGAATACATCGCATACTCGAGTGGTGTCCCGCCGACCTTCTTGATCGAGTTGGCGAGGTAGACCATCACGGGAGACGAGGCGGTCTTCAGTTCATCCGCCGCCTGCGTGATGGCGCTGGCCAGCGGTTCTTCGAGCAGCATCCGCTCGCTGTCGATCGAGATCCCTTGGACTGCCCGATCGGGGATGACACGCAACTGGAGGTCAGCCAGCGTCAAGGCTTTTCGCAGCGCGACATCGACCGTCCCGCGGGAGGCGTCGCCAGCGAGGATGGTTTCCTGAGGGGCGGCCAGTGATTGATGGAAGAAGAGGGCGTTAATGCGTGCGGGAGATCCTTTCGGATCGCGGCGGGTGGGCCGAACTTCCGCCAGGTTGAGGTCGCTTTGGAGCGTCCGCAAATTGACGAACAGACTCATCGGATCGAGCTGGCTTGGTGCCAGCCCGAAGTGGGCAGCGGTGACGTCGTCCGGAAGCACCTCCCGGACAGTGAGCGTTACCTCTTGGGAGTCGTTGTCCTTTTGCCCCAAAAGGGTGTCGCGCGGAACCGCCGACGGAAGCTCGATCCAGAGGGTGATGGTGTCGCCTGCCTTCGCTTCGAGCGCTTCTGCCAAGGCTTTTGTGATGACAGCTTCACGGGCGGCGGGGGGAGCTATGGATGCTGACGGAGAAGATCCGGGCCGGTTCGGCTCGGGGAGAGTGAGCCATGACCAGAGCCGCTCATCGACACCATAGGCCATGACGTTGCCCGCGCGGCGGGTGGTTGTCTCGAGTTTGGAGACAACAGAGTTGGCGGCACTGGTGTTGACGTCAACAGAACCTTGGCGCTCCACACCACCTCTCAAGAGGAGTGCCGGAGCGACGCTCAGAGATTGGGAGGCGAGTTCCCGCTCCAGCCGTGCGGCCAGTTCCTCACGAACAAATCGCGGCCCCGTGATGACGGCGTCGACTTGTCCCAACCGGCGGAGTGTCATCGCCCGCAGGCTGCCGCGCATCGAATCGCCGACCAGCAACGCCCCGGTGACAACCGCTGCAGCTGCGATCACACCCAGCCAGACGGCGAGTGATGTCCGCCAATAGTGCGCCAGGCTCGACCGCACAAGACGGGAATTGGTGAGCGAAGCCGCTCCTGTCGAGCTCATGAAAACCTCGGTCGGTGGAAAAATCGGGGGTGATCTTCGAAGTCGAAGTGACCAGTTGATCGTACGGAACTCTGAGATTTTCTGCGCTTTGTCGAGTCGTTGCCCCCTTTCAGCGGAAGTCGAGCTGGGAAAATTTGCTGTCGGTCAATCGAACTGCGCGTTTCGTCAATGATCAATTCCAATGATCGAATTACCATTGGCGAAATGGATTGCCTTGTTCGGAATCGGGCCGGTTCCCGCAGGCCACTGCATCATGTTCCTATTTCAAACATCGATTTTGCGAGTAAACTTGTGATTCTTGACATGCCGCGTTCGGAAGAGGAATCGAATCCCGTGTCGAACTCATCACCCGTCCCGGCGGGAACTCGTCCTCAGTTTGATGATCTGGTGGTGGGCGCGGGAGTGCTGGGCCTGGCTCATGCTTATGCCCTCGCCCGGCGTGGGCGCAAGGTGCTGGTGGTCGAGCGGCATGCCCGCGCGCTGGGTGCCTCGGTGCGGAACTTCGGGATGATCTGGCCGATCGGTCAGACGCTCGGCGCCAACATGAATCTTGGTCTTCGCAGCCGGGAGATCTGGCTGGAGCTGCTGAAAAACGCAGGGATCTGGCACCATGCGGGTGGTTCGCTGCATGTGGCCCACCACGAAGACGAGGCCCAGGTTCTCACGGAGTTCCACGCGCAGGCCGTCGAGCAGGGTTATGATCTGGAACTGATCAACGCCGCCGAGACACTTCGTCATTCACAGGCCGTCAATCCCCAGGGGTTGAAGCTCTCGCTCTACAGTCGCCATGAGGCTGCCGTCGATCCGCGGGAAGTGATTGCGACGCTGCCCGGATATCTTCAGAAGGCCTGGGGTGTCCGCTTCGAATTCGGCCAGATGGTCCGCGGGATCGACGGCCACCGGGTGGTCACCTCCGCCGGCGAATGGACGGCCAGCCGGATCTGGGTCTGCGCCGGTGATGAGACGCAGATTCTTTATCCCGAGATTTTGACGCGACAGGGGATGTTCCCCTGCAAGTTGCAGATGCTGCGGACAGCCGCCCAGACGGATGGCTGGAAGATCGGGCCGCACTTGGCGGGCGGATTGACGCTGCGGCATTACACCTCGTTCGCAGGCTGCCCGACGCTGGCGGCCTTGAAGGCCCGCGTCGCCCGCGAAACGCCGCTCATGGATACTTACGGCATCCATGTCATGGCCTCGCAGAATGGTCGTGGCGAACTGACGATCGGCGACTCGCACGAGTACAACCCGCCGGAAGAACCCTTCGGGCCGATTTCGCCATTCAATACGCAGATCATCGATCAACTGATCATGGACTACTTGCGGACGATCATGGTCGCGCCGGATCTGGAGATCGCCGAGCGGTGGTTCGGTGTCTATCTCAAACATCCGACGAAGCTGTGGTTCGAGACCGCCGCCGAGCCGCATGTCGAGATCCTCACCGGAATCGGCGGCAACGGAATGACCCTCTCCATGGGCGTCGGTGAGCAGCATGTCGCCCGGGTCTTGGGTGAAACCGGTTCCGAGGATGCTCTCGACAGCCGCTTCAGCCAGAACTCGGGCCGCCAGGCGATCCCCGCCTTGGCCTAGTCCTTGACCTCTCTCCGGCTCACTTAATCGGAACTCTGTGGGCAAAAGTCGCCACGTGAAATGAATTGGTGGCGACTCTGGAACCACATGCGACAGGTGGTTATGGACTCACAGGTTCTTGAAGTGGTGTCCATTGGTTGCGATCCGGTGCGGCGAGGAAGGCTTCGAGGATTATTTTCGCGGCCAGTTTGTCGACCGGACTGGGCGACTCTTTTTTCCTCTGCCGGCTCTGTGGCGAGCCGGGCTTCTTCGACGATTTCGCTCCGGCCGCTGATGAACCCGGCCGCTTGTGGATGCCATCCTGCCATAGAAGCAGTTCGGCGGAGACCGAGGTATATCGCTCGTCCCAATAGCGGAGGGGGAGTCGGGTCAGCTTCGCCAGCCAGGCGCCGAACTGGCGGGCTTCCGCCGAAAGTTCGCTTTCCGAACCGCTGGTGTGAAGCGGCAGACCCACGACGAGGCCCGCGATGCGATAGTCTTCGCAAAGTGTCTTCAGCCAGATTCCGTCGAATTGTTCATTCCGCCGCAGGTAGACATCCAGCGGCAGTGCCATCGATTGTTCGGAGGTCGTCACCGCCAGGCCGATCCGCTTCTGCCCGTAGTCCACACCCAACAGGCACCCCGCCCGAGGAAAGTCATCCACGGGGAGGGAACGTGCCGTCGCAGACGAATTCATGGAGTCGGACGGGCCGTCTGACATGAGGGAATGAACCTCGAAGCGGGCTGGGAGTCGAGCGAATTGATGACCCGTTGAACTTCTGGTGGTGTGCCGCAAGTATTGAAATTGTCTCAACTTGCGACGTGATTGGCTTTGCCGAAGGGGTGACTTTTCGAACCGGGAACCCAGATTGACCCATTTTCCTGCCCAGACATATACTCCCCGACGCTGCCGGATTGCCAAATCTTGAGGGGAAGCCCTTCGAGATGGAAGTGATTTCCTGCGCGATTTCCAAGGAAGGTTATCGATTGGCAGCTCTTGCCAGTCATCGCCGAGTTCTTTCGGTGACGCATCCAGGATGGATGTGACAACACAGGAGTGCCCGTGAAGGGCTACCATCGAACGACGATGTGGGTCTCTCTGGGACTCGTCGGACTGCTCATCGCAGTGACGAGTGTCGGAGGCGGAGCGCGCCTCTTGGCTCGAACTTCGCTGTCCCATGATTCGATCAGTCTCTCCGCCGACTGGCTGCAGGAATGGGAGCAGGGTCGCGAACACATCGGTCTCTTCCGTGGCAACTGTGTGGTTAAGCAGGGGCCGACCACTTGGAAGGGCGACAAGATGGTCGTCTGGGTGGAGAGTGCCGACATCGATTCCCATACGGTCGAAGATCGATTGACGATCTGGCTGGAAGGGAATGTCCAGGAGATTTCCGACTCTGGGCACCGCACCGACTCCACCAAGCTCCTCAAACTCACCACCACTTCAGGCGTTGATCTGAGTGTTCGAGGACGCATCAGCGACTCCCCCGCACCGCGGGATGCGTTCTATCTGCGCGGCCTCAAACAGCGTCAGGCGGGAAGCCCCGAGTCGATGCTGGCCCGCAGCGAATTGCTCCAGACCCAACTGACCGTCGATCCGCCGCCACTGGTACTGCCGCCGGGAGGGTCGACATTCAATGTTTCGCCACAAGCGGACATGTTCCCCGGCCAGGCGCCGCCCGGCCAGATTTCACCAGGCCAATTTTCTCCCGGTCAGATATCACCAGGCGTGGGGACACCCCCACCCGCCGCGATGCGACGAGTGCGTGTCTTCCCGCGCAGTGCCCTCCCCTTCGATGTCCGCAGCTTCCGCAACGAGAACACCCTGCCTCCCGAACAGGTGGTGCAACTCACGGGGGGCGTGACGATTATCGTCGATGGGGTTGAACGCGTGGGGGTCGTGGATCTCTCCGCCGACAACGCGGTCATCTGGACGACTGCCCTGGGGAACGGCGAGTTCTCGACCGAATCTTTGCAGACCGGCGACACGCCCTATCAGGTCTACCTCGAGGGGAACATTATCATCCGCCAGGGCGAGAACGTCGTCCGGGCCTCCCGCGCCTTCTACGACGCCCGCGAGGATCGCGCGCTGATCCTCGATGCGGAACTCAAGAGTCTGCTTCCGGATCAGCACGGACTGACCGTTCGCGTCCGGGCCGAGTCGATCCGCCAACTTTCCCGCGACACCTTCCAGGCCCGCAACGCCTATGTCACCACGAGCCAGTTGGGCGAACCGGTCTACAGGATCCAATCGAGCGACATCTTCGTCGACCAGCGGACATGGTCGCCATGGTCGCAGCCGACGGTCGATCCGCAAACCGGGATGCTCAAAAACGACACGACGACCTGGATCACCGCCCAAAACAACACATTCGTATTCGGCAGTGTGCCGCTCCTTTACGCCCCGGTCATCTCCGGTCCGGCGGAAGACCCCAACATCCCGATCCAAAGTCTGACATTCAGCCAGGACTCGATCTTCGGATCGCAGTTCCGTTCGCGATGGGATGCCTTTCAACTCTTCGGACTGCAAAAGCCCGCCGACACCCGCTGGACTCTCGAAGCCGACTATCTCTCCGATCGCGGGCCGTTCCTCGCCACCGACGGCACCTACCGGGGTGTCGACGGCTACGGAAACTCGTTCTTCGGCAATGGTCTTGCCGCCTATGTCAACGACCACGGTCTGGACAACCTGGGCCTGGGCCGCCGCGATCTGACCTTTCCGAACGACAACCGCGGGATCATCGACGCCCGGCACCGCCATCAACTTCTCAACGGCATCGAGATCCAAGCCGAAGCCGGTTGGGCCAGCGACCGAAACTTCCGGGAGCAGTATTACGAACAACAGTTCGACACCGGCAAAGATCTCGAAATGTATCTGGGGATGACCCAGCGCTACGACCAGTTGGCGTGGTCGATCTGGGGTCGGCCGAGTGTCAACGACTTCGAATACACGACCCAGTGGCTTCCCCGCGGCGACCTGTATGTCCTCGGGACTCCGCTGCTGTCGAACCTCTTGAGCTACAGTTCGCACACTTCGGCGGGCTACGCGCAGCTCGACAACGCCGCTCCGCCCCCCGATCCCAACGATCTCTTCACTCCCCTGCCCTACTACACCGATGCGAGCGGTCTCGTGGCGATGACCCGCCACTCGGTCGAAATGCCGTTCCAGTTGGGGCAGTTCAATTTCACCCCTTATGCGATGGGTGAAGCCGCGTTCTGGAGCGACAGTTTCAACAACGACTCCATCGACCGCTTCTATGGCCGGGCCGGTCTTCGCGGCAGCGTGCAGATGTGGAAGGTCTATCCTTATGTGCAGAGCGATCTCTACAACCTGAACGGCCTGGCCCACCGGATGGTTCTGGGTGCCGACTACGGCTACGCCGCCAGCAGCCGCAGCTTGAGCGAGATCCCCCAGTGGAACGAGTTCGACGACAACTCGCAGGAACGCTTCCGCGAGCGGTTGGTGGTCAACACCTTCGGCGGCACCCTGCCCAACGTCTTCGAACCCCGCAACTACGCCGTCCGTTCGGGAGCGGGCACGGGAGTGACCGATCCCTATCATGAACTGGTCGACGACCAGCAGATGCTGGCGCTCAACTGGTCGCATCGCCTGCAGACGAAAGTCGGCCCGCCCGAGCGGCTCCGCATCAAGGATTGGATGACGCTCGATCTGGGGGTCAACTACTATCCCGATTCCGCGCGGGACAACTTCGGCGAATCCTTCGGCCTGTTCAGCGCCCGCTACGCCTGGTATGTCGGCGACCGGACGAGCCTGCATGCCAGCACGCTGCTCGACTTCTTCGACGACGGACAGAAGATCTTCAACCTGGGCGTCCTGACCCAGCGGAGCGTGCGAGGCAGCGCCTATGTCGGCTTCCGCCAGGTCGACGGTGGGGCGCTGCTCAGCCAGATCCTCACCGCCAGCTACAGCTACCAGATGAGTCCCAAGTGGATTTCCACTGCCGGCACTGCGTACGACGTCGGCGAAGGGCAGAACCGGGGGCAGTCGCTCACGATCACCCGCGTCGGCGAATCGTTCCTTGTCCACGTGGGTGCCAGCTACGACGCCAGCAAGAACAATCCGGGAGTCGCCATCTCGATCGAACCGAAACTGGGCAACCGCAAGACGTCTCCGACCATGATCAGTCCGCTGATGGGGGCGGGATTCTGATGCCTGGACTCATCAGCGGTGGTGCCACTTCCTTCATTCCCTCCCCATGCCCAAATTGTTTGACGACCGACCACCATGCCTCGGGCCTCGAGGAATTGGATGTATGAATCCAACACCCGTCACACGCATCACCGAGTCCGTTCCCGATCCCATCGATGCGGCTCGCACGCTACCGATGCGGGACTATTCGCCGGGTGACGCCGGTGGTTCGCGTCTGAACATCGAAGGATCCGAAGCCTTCACCTTCCGCGTCCACCGACCCTCCGTCGATCGGCCCGAATGGCGGCAACGGCTGGTCGACATCGAGAAGGGTTTGGCCACCGCGCTCCGCACCGACAGCACCCTCTTCATGCATTTGTTTGTCGACTCAATGATTCTGGCTGGCGGCGCGGTGATCGGCCTGCACGTCTGGCAATGGGTGGCGTTGATCGGCACATTGACCGTCGTCTTGAACGTGGAACTTCTCAGCCAGGCCATCCGGCGGTTGGTGGTTCTCGCCCACCCCCCCGGCGAGAAACGCACGCGGGCCTCGGAAGTGGCGCATCAGACGGAAGCGCTCTGCTACGCCGCCAGCTTCATCGCCATTCTCGGAGGCATCGCGATCGCCACGCTCATCTTCGCCCAACGGATCTACGAGTCGATTCCGGAGTAAGCCACCCTCTTCTCAATAGATGTTCTTACACGTCGAGATCGTCGACCTGGTTGGCCTGCTCCATGATGAGCTTGTAACGCTCGGCGGGATCCTTCCCCAGCAGTTTCTGGAACGTCTGGTCGGCCTCCAGCGCGTTCTCGACATCGATTCTCAGCAGAATCCGTGTCTTGGGGTCGAGCGTCGTCTCCTTCAATTGGGCGGGGGTCATTTCCCCCAGTCCCTTGAAGCGGAGAACGTCCGGGTTGCGGTTGGAGGGGAGCGATTCGAGGATCTCCTCCTTATGCAGATCGTCCCGCGCGTAGAAAATCTGGTTGCCCGACTGGATGCGGTACAGCGGCGGTTGAGCCAGATAGAGCCGGCCCTGCGAGATCAATTGCGGCATATGCCGGAAGAAGAAAGTCAGGAGCAGCGTGCTGATGTGGTAGCCGTCGGAATCGGCGTCCATCATCAGGATGATCTTGCCGTACCGCAGCCGGTGGGCATCGAAGCTGGGGCCGATGCTAGTCCCCAGAGTCTCCACGAGATCCTTGATTTCCTGATTGTCGAGGATCTTGGTTGTGGTGAGATTCTCGGTGTTCAGGACTTTCCCACGAAGTGGCAACACGGCCTGCGTCCGGCTGTCGCGGCCCATCCCTGCCGTCCCACCGGCGGAGAGACCCTCGACGATGAACAGCTCCGATTCGTCGGCACTCGTGGCCCGGCAATCAAGCAGCTTTCCGGGCAGGCTCAGTCGTCTCGCGGCGGGGGATTTGCGACGGACTTCGCTGGCCGCCTCCCGGCTGGCCGCCCGGGCGCGGGCCGCCAGGACGATCCGTCCAACGATTGCATCGGCCGTCGTCTTGTTGCTGGAAAGCCAGTTTTCGAGAGCTGGGCGGATCTGTCCTTCGACGATGCTCGTGATCTCGGGATTGTTGAGCTTCTCCTTCGTCTGCCCCTGGAACATGGGCTCGCCCATGAAGACCGAGAGCAGGCCGACGATCCCTTCGCGGATATCGTCGTTCTGGATGGTCAGTCCCTTGATCTTGATGTCGTGGACTTCCATGTAGTTGCGGACGGCTTTGCCGATGGCCCCCTTGAGGCCGCTTTCATGGGTGCCGCCGGCATGGGTGCGGATGCCGTTCACATAGCTGCGGAGATGCTCGTCGGTCGATTCGGTCCAGCGGAATACGGTCTCGACCTTGTAGGCACCGTCGTCCTTGGAGAAGTTGAAGACATTCTCGTGGATCGGCTTGCGCTGGCCTTCCGACATCAGACGGGCGAGGTAGGTCTGCAAACCGTCGGGATGGTGCAGGACGACAGTTTCCTTCTTCGTCTCGTCGATGAAGATCACCTTGAGGCCGGCGTGGATGTACGAGATGTCTTCCAGATGCGCGCGGATCGTCTCGGCGTTGAAGACGGTGCGGGTGAAGATCTCCTTGTCGGGGCGGAAGAAGATCTCGGTGCCACGGCCCCGGAACGGCTTCACTTGCTTGAGGGGTGTGGTCGGTTTGCCGCGTTTGAACCGCTGCTGCCACTCGAAGCCGTCGCGGTGGATCACTGCGACCATCTCTTCCGACAGGGCGTTGACGACCGATGAGCCGACGCCGTGGAGGCCGCCGCTGCGAGCGTAGGCACTCTTGCCGAACTTTCCGCCCGAGTGGAGAGTCGTGAGGATGGTTTCGAGGGCCGACTTCTTGGTCTTCGGATGCATGTCGACAGGGATGCCGCGGCCGTTGTCGGTCACGGTGCACGACTCGCCATCCTTGTGGAGGGTGACGGTGATCTCGGTCGCTTCCCCGGCCAGACACTCGTCGACACTGTTGTCGACGATTTCCCAGAGCAGATGATGCAGACCGCGGATATCGACACCGCCGATGTACATGCTGGGCCGTCGACGAACCGCCTCTAAGCCCTCAATGACTTCAATATCCGATGCGGTGTAGGCTGTCGCCATGAATCTTCCCGTGGGGCTCTAGTAGTTTCGTAGTTCCGTAGGGTGCATGGAATCCTCGGAATGCACCAACACTTCTAACCCACGCCGAACCGGTGCATTGGCATGCACCCTATCCTTCGATCGTATTCCAATCGACCAGGGCGATCTCCGGTTTCACAACCTCGCTGACACTGCTGCGATGGCTGACCCGGACTCCTTTGCCGCCACGAGCAGTGAGGGAATACTTCATCTGACCACAGGTCAGTTCCTTCTCGTTCGTGAGTTTGAGCTTGAGGACATCGCCGGGCCGGGACATCAGGGCCGCCCCCAGGACGACATCCTTCTCTTTTTCTTCGAGCCGGATGCCGCGGACGCCCTTCCCCGCACCCGAAAGGATCGGCACCTCATCGAGCGAGAAGTGGATCAGCCGAGCCTCGCGGGTTGCTAGGAAGACGCTGGTTTCCGTGGTGATGAGCGAAACCTGCGTCACGACATCGCCTTCCTGCAACTTACAGTATTTGCGGCCGGCCCGGGTGCTGGGCGTGCGGAAAGGTTGGAGCGGCACCCGCATCACCTGCCCTTGGGCGGTGGTCACAAAGAGATGGGGTGGCGATGGTTCCGCTCCTTCCTCGGTCTCTTCGGAGGCCATGGTGAAGCGGGGATCGGTCGTCAAAGCCGCGATCACCTGGACGCCGTCCTTGAACTTGTAGTGCTTTGTGAGGGGTTCGCCATAGCCCGATGAAACGGGTACTTGCGAGATCGGCATGGTATAGGCGACGCCATCGCTGGCGAAGAGCACGATATGATCGACGGTGCTCCCGGGCAGGACGTCGAGCACCTGATCCCCTTCGCGGACGCGGGTCGATTCCACGCTTTGCAGGCGACCCACTCGCTTGATCCAACCGTCTTTACTGAGGACAACGTTGGTGTTCTCGCGGACGATGTAATGCGACTCATCGAACTCGGCGACTTCATCCGACGAGCCGAGCATCGTGCGGCGTTTGTCGCCGAACTGTTCGCTCAGTTCTCGCAGCTCCCCTTCAATGACATTCCAGACACGGTCATCCTTGGCGAGGATCCGGGTGATCCGGTCGGCCTCCTTCTGCTTGGCATTGAGTTCGGCCAGAACTGTATCGATTTCCAGCTGCGAAATGCGGTAGAGCTGCATTTCCAGGATCGCCATTGTCTGCGGCTCATCGAGGGGGAAAGCCGCCATCAATTTGTCGCAGGCATCCCGCTTGCCATTGCTGGCGCGGATGATCTTGATGGCTTTATCAATGCCATTGAAGATGATCTCGAGGCCCCGCAGGATATGGATCCTAGCTTCGAGTTGAGCCAACTGGTAGCGGAATCGCCTCTGTACCACCTGGAAGCGGAACTTGAGGAACTCGCTCAGCAAGCGGTGCAGCGGCAGTCGCGCGGGGGTGAGAATCCCGTGCTCATCGGGAACGAGCACCGTGCTGTTGTAATTGAAGTTCTGTTCGAGGGGCGTCTTCTTGTAGAGGAAAGCCATGACCGATTCAGGGTCGCTCCCCTTCTTCAGTTCCAGGACGACTCGCAGGCCATGCTTGTCGTCAGTCTCGTCGGCGGCATTGATGAGTTGGGGCAGCTTGCGGCTGGCGATGACGTTGCCGATCTCCGTCAGCAGCGGCCCCGTCTCGACGCCGTAGGGAACCGAGTAGACGACAATCCGGTCGTCGACCTCCGCCCGCTTCTCCTTGTCGAGCCGCCATTCGGCACGCACCTTGAACGCCCCCCGGCCTTCTTCATAAATGGGGAGCATCGCCTTGCGGTCGGTGATCATTCGCCCGCCCAAGGGGAAATCAGGCCCCTTGATGAACTTGAGCAGATCCTTCGTCGTCGCCTCCCGGTTGGCAATCAGGTGCATGCAGGCGTCGAGCACTTCCTTGAGGTTGTGCGGTGGCATGTTGGTCGCCATCCCGACGGCGATCCCCGCCGTCCCGTTGACGAGCAGGTTGGGAAAACGCGTCGGCAGGACGACGGGTTCCTTCCGCGTGCCGTCGTAGTTGGGCCGCATGTCGACGGTGTCGAACCGCAGCTCGTTCATGAGCTGTTCGGCGATCCCGGTCAGGCGGGCTTCGGTGTAACGCTCGGCGGCGGCGGGAAGGCCCATGATCGAGCCGAAATTCCCCTGGCCGTCGACCAGGGTGTACCGCAGCGTGAAATCCTGGGCGAGACGCACGAGCGTGTCGTAGACCGATTGGTTGCCGTGCGGGTGGTAATTGCCGGTCGTGTCGCCGGAGATCTTCGCGCACTTGCGTGTCTTCGCATCGGCGGTGAGCCGGAGCTCCTCGTACATGACATAGAGGATGCGCCGCTGGACGGGCTTCAGGCCGTCTCGAACATCCGGCAAGGCCCGCGATTGGATCACGGACATCGCATAGTTGAGGTAACGCCGCCGGGTTTCCGCCGAGATTTCCCGAAACTGGATGCGATCTTCCTGGTCATCGGAAGTGGTGGAGTCTGAGGCGGATCCGATTCGTTTGGCCACAACGTGAACCTTGTTGGAGGAGCTTGCGGCTGTTATCGGCTGAGGGGAACGGGTGGCTTCGGCCGTTGTTTCTCGCCGGCAAAAGCCGTCGATGGCAAGATTTTCCGGATGAAACAACTTTGCCGATAAGCGGGAATACACCAGTCATGCCAGATTTGCAACTCGCCGTAAGGCATGAACTGCCAACGTCTTGACGGTTTGGGGAACTCGGGAGGCGAGCGTCGGAAATGGTTCAAACCCGAGGACGCGAATGTCCGAAACAACAGAGCGAGCGTGTCACGATTCGGTCGTCTCCTCCGGCCATGAAGGTCGCTGGCTGACGGCAATGTGGTCACAAACCCTGACGCCATATGAAATCCGTCCCATGGAGGGGATGAAATGCTTGCTCCCAACGTATCGATCCGGAAACTCAGTATCGTGGGAGGATCCCTCCTGAAGACGCTGTTGAAGCCCGGCAATGTCCTGAACGCCGCCGTGCTCCTTCTGCCCACGGTGCTGTGCCATTCGGCCATCGCGGACGACACGCTCTCGATTCCTGCGGAAGTCGTGGCCCCGGCTCCGTTTTCCTCCGTTGGCAACAGTATGCCCTCGGTGAGCTCGCCCATGGAATACGCCGCTCCGGCTCCCCTCCAGGCGTTGCCGACCGCTGCGGAATCCGAGTTCACCCCGGTTTACCGTCAGCCCCACGTCTACCAGCCAGTGATGACGCGCCAGGTGGCCCAGCCAACCCCGGTTGCTGGCCCTGTGGTTCAGGGCGAAGTGATTACCGGTGCCCCCCAAGGTGGCTATGTCCGGTTGGGTGCTCCGCTCTATCCTTCCCCTTCGCCACACACCCCGATCTGGACGGGTGGGAGCATAATCACGAACCAGGCATTCGCGCCCCATGAAATGCTCTATGCCCACAAGTACAAGGCGCTCTACCCGCCCTACTACCACAAGGTGAAGGGCCACTGGCTGCTGACTCCCTTCGGTGTGAAGTCGCATGAGCGTTGGGAACTTCAGGGAACGATGGTGGAAGTGAACTATCACAGCCACTACCCACTGATCCCTCACTTCGTCCGTCCGCACACGCCGCAGAACAAGGGTCCTTGGCGATAGCCGCCGGATCAAGCTGCCGTTGCATCCGCCGACCGCCTGCGAACGGACGGCCGCTATGCCCCGATCAATCACAACTCCAGACAACGCCCTTTGAACTTCTCTGCGAACGCTTCCGCTTCGGATGTCATACAGGAACTGATCCGTCATGAACGTTTTCAAGCACACTTCGACGAGGCTGGCCCTTGCACTCACTCTTTGCGGTGCTTGTGAACTGCCGATGGCGATGGCGGGCGAACCCGCACCGATGTCAGCGGTCGTCGCAGCTCCCACAGCGGTCGTAGAGAACGCCGCCGGCGTCGTCCGCATCCGCAAGGAACGGTCGGCCTCGGCCACTCCTGCGATGACTCCCGCCAGCCAGGTGGCTCCCGTCGGTTTCCGCGATGCGGTCGAAGAGGGGATGGAGCGATTTGAAACCCCGGCCCAGCCGGTCACGATGTCGCAGCCGGTCTACAACGCCCAGCCGGTCGCCTATGGCGGACAGGGATATTCCGAGACCTATCCGACCCAGGCTTACCCAGCGGATACGGTCTACAGCGACTGCCCCAACGGCGAATGTGACCGACACGGAAATTGCAAGAGTCGATGCCACCAGTGGTTGAAGTACAAATTCGGCTACTTCATTCCCACCGGCAACGGCGGCACGGGGACACCCCTCTTCGGCAAGTATGCCCGCGTCTATCCCCAGGATCCCTCCTACTTCGATCAGCGTGACGGACAGCTTTACTCGGCCCAGGGATACGGCGTCCCGGTCGCGGTTCCCCTCGCCCCGGTGGTGGGCCACCAATACAACTATGGCTGGGGGATCCCTTCCAGCCGCCTGACACCGATTTCTCATCCTGCGAACTGATGTGAGACGGAATTGTCGGAGTCAACCTGGCATAGATGCACCAACCGGTTCGTCCATGGCCAACGCCAGTCATGCCGATGAGCCCCGATCAACGACGGATGAATCTCCGCACGTGATTGGGATCGGCGGCTAGAGAACTTCAAACGGAACACTGCGGCCACAGTTTGGCCAACGCAAAGAGGATCGAGCCATGATTCCAATGGACACCCGGTGGCTGGCCGCTGCGGCCTTCACGACCGCCTTCGGTTTGAGCTGCGGTTTGGTGGGGCCAACGACCGCCGACGCACAGGATGTCGGCATGGTTCGCATCTCGGACCGCTCCGCCTCCGCCCGCTCCGCCATGGGTTCGGCCTCCGGCGTGCAGGCCATTCCGGCGGGTCATCGCCACTACGCCCACGGGCAGATGATGACGTCGGCCATGCCCGGAGACGCCTCGGGACAATATTGCGACAACTGCGACGGGCGTGGTGGTCGCCACGGTGGTAATGCCTGGCGGATGCATCTCCCGCCCGATCATGGCTACTCCGTCCCTGCGAAGTCCCCCTTGCAGCGCCGTGGCGTGGAGTACGAAAACTACTTCCCTCCGCAATGGTATGGTGCTGGCCTGACATACCAGCAAAACTATCCGATGGTCTACATGCCCACGGATACCACACAACTCGGCTTCTACTCCCAGCATGTGCCGTTCTGGCGTCCGAACCCCAACATGCTGCCGCCTCGCCCGATCCCCTCGCAGTGGCATATCCACGCCCCGGTGGTCTACTCGACCGATTTCCACCGGATGCATGCCGGTGCTGGTAACTCCTTCCAGGGCGGCTACGTGATCGACTCCACGACCGCTCCCACAACGAACGGTGCTTCGCCGACACCCATCGACGGCGGCGGATTGCAGCCCGTCCCTGCTCCCCAGGGAATCCCCCAGGCTCCGGGCAGCGAAGTTCCCCCGGCACCCGTGCTCGACTCGGCGGCCAGCGGCCACATCAAGCGGGCCAGCGGACAGAGATAATTCTCAGTTCCTGTTGATGATCAACAAAGAGGGCCGTGACAACCAACGTTGTCACGGCCCTCTTCTCATGAATGTCGATCAAAAGACGTTTTGAAGTCCGGTTGATTAATACTCGCGGGTTGTCTTGAGTCCGGGCATCGGGACGGGGTATTTGCCTTCAGCGTCGGCGACAATTGGGGCGGGGCCATCTTCGGTCAGGCTGTCGACATTCGGGGCGAATTCATGCTCGCAGTTGAGCATCGCATCGTACGTGACGACCTGGCCCGTGTGGGCGGCCATGCGGCCCATGCTGGTGACCAAGCTCGCTTCGGCACCGCGGCGGACTTCGTTGAAGGGCTTGTCCTTGCGGATGGCCTCCACGAGGTGATCCCACTCCAGCTGATAGGGGCTGGGTTCGTTCTTGCCCCAGGCCCAGGCGATGTCGTTCTTGTTGGACATGTCCTGGCCCTTGTAGATGCGGGCACGGGACGGGGCATGGCCCGACTGCGAAATGACCGCCGCCGACTTCGAGCCGTGGGCGTAGCTCGCGAACTCCTGGTGGCAGCCGGGCATGGTGCGGCCTTCGAGCAGCAGTTTGGTGCCGTCGGCGAAGGTGTATTCGACCGCGTATTGATCGAAGTTCTGATCGACGTAGTCGCCGCGATAGTGACGGCCACCGGTCGCCTGGGCTTTCACGGGCCAAGCGTTCTTCATCCAGCAGCATTCATCGATGTTGTGGATGAGGAAGTCGCTGTAGCCCCCGCCCGACGCCCACAGGAAAGCGTGGAAGTTCTGGATCTGATACATCAACTCCTTCTGGTTCTCGGGTTTGCGCTTGGCGAAGGCAGTCGCGGTGGGGCCGGCCATGCGGTAGGCCCGCAGCAGCAGGACATCGCCGATCTCGCCATCCTGGATTCGCTTGTGGAGCTCACCGCGAGCATCGCAGTGCCGGCACATCAGGCCGACGCCCACCTTGAGATTTTTCTTCTCCGACTCTTCCGCTAACTGGAGCATGCGGCGGGTCGAGGGGCCGTCGACCGTGACCGGCTTCTCCATGAAGGTGTTGACGTCCTTGGCGATGGCATAGGTGAACTGCACCCAGCGGAACGCGGGGGGCGTCGCCATGATCACGACGTCGCCGGGAGAGAGGCAGTCGATGGCCTGCTTGTAGGCTTCGAAGCCCACGAACCGGCGATCTTCCGGAACGTCGACCTGATCCTTGAACTGACCCTTGAGGCCTTCGTAGGCGCTGTTCAGACGATTGGGAAAGACATCCGCCATCGCGACCAGCTTGATCGGCCCCTGGTTCTTTACTTGCAGAGCGTTGGCGGCGGCACCGGTGCCGCGACCGCCGCAGCCGACGAGGGCCACCTTGATCGTGTTGTCTTCAGCGGCGTAGACGTTCTGCGGGATCGCCATGCTGGCAATCATGGAAGACGTGGCCAGGGCTCCGGTTGATTTGAGGACATCGCGGCGGGAGACCGTTGTGGTGGCTTGGGTGGGAGCGGATTCGCGCGGAGCAGACATCGGGTGGGATCCTCGAAGGGCGGGCACGGGCAAAATTCGGACGGAAGATATCGCCAGCCGGAAGGCGACGGCTCCCTCTACACTACCCTTCCCGCTTGTCGTATCACAAGTGTTTGATGTGTGTTTTGAGTAAGCTTTGCGAACACGTCAGCAACTGTGAAAGCATGTGCATGTCAAGTTGTGTGTTTTTGGCGTGTGCTGAAGTCAACTGTTTTTGGGTCGGCTTCTTGAGCATTCAATGGGTTGGCCATCCTGGGATATTCATGATGCCTCGCATGATCACGTGGTCCGCCACTCGAATATGGTTCCTGTGCAGTGGGATGGTGGCAATGGCCAGTGGCTTGACAGATCCGTCACTGCAGGCAGCCGAGTATCCGCAGCCGACAAAAGTGAACGTCGCCTACGGGCTTCATGCGCGGCAGGTGCTCGACTTTTATCAGGCGGCTGCACCAACTCTCTCTGCCAATGTGACTTCCGGCGAAACACCGCCGACTTCAAAGGGGTTTCCGCTGATGTTCTTCATCCACAGCGGCGGGTGGATGAGCGGCGACAAGGCGCGGCCCGACTTTCTGGAACTCGCCTTGCGCTCGGGGGTCTCCGTCGTGTCGATCAACTACCGGCTGATTCCCGATGCGACCGCCGCAGGGATCAAACCCGCCGTGAAAGCTCCCCTCGAAGATGCGGCAACGGCTCTGCAATTCGTGCGGAGCCGTGCGGGCGAATGGAACATCGACAAGACCCGTATCGCCCTCTGCGGAGCCTCCGCCGGTGGCTACAGCGCGCTCTGGCTGGCCTATCATGACGATATGGCCGACCCCCACAGCGACGATCCCGTCAAACGCGAATCGACGCGGGCTTCGTGCGTGATGACTTTCGTGCCGCAGACGACGCTTGATCCCCAACTCATGCGGGAATGGATTCCCAACAACAATTATGGGCCGCACGCTTTCGAGCTGTACAACTTCGACGACTTTCTCAAGCGGCGGGAGGAGTTGCTGCCTTTCATCCGGGCGAATTCTCCTTACTCGCTGATCACGCGCGACGACCCGCCCACCTATCTGTTCTATGGGACTCCGCCCGACATGGGCCAAGCCCAGCAGGATCCACCCCACTCGGCCAATTTCGGTGTGAAGGTCGCCGAGAAACTTCAGGCGGAGGGAGTCGAGTGTGAGTTCAACTTCCCCGGCGCTCCCGGTGTCAAACATCCCCAGATCTTCGACTTCTTCCTGCACCATTTGAAGAAGCCGCTGATCTCGAAGTTGCCAGCCCCGAAGTGAAACACGACGCTATCCCCGGCATTGGCAAAGGCTCTGGCTATCGATCCGGCGTGATTTCGAAGCTGGATTTCTTGTTGGAGCCTGGTTTTTCCCGTGCAACAGGCGATGAGGCGGGCGAATCCCGGCAAGGAGATTGAAAGAGCGATCTTTGAACGCTGTTACTATGTCATTCCGAGTGAACGGTGCCACGCTCCCGGCCGGTCGCTCCCCTCAGGAAGGACGGATCATGTCTCCACTGCTCGTTTTGCATGTTGTCATCAGCCTTGTCGCCATCGCCGCTGGTTTTGTGATTGCCTATGGTTTTGTCTGCAACCGGCGACTGGCGGGTTGGAACGCCGTGTTTCTGGTGACAACCATCGCGACCAGTGCCACGGGTTTCGTGCTGCCCGCCGACCGGTTCACACCGGCCCATGCGTTCGGCATCATTTCCTTCGTGGCGTTGGGAGTGGCCCTCTGGGCGCGGTATACCAAGAGTGAAGTGGGCCGCTGGAGGGCGGTGTATGTGGCGAGTGCCCTGTTCGCCTTTTATCTGAACATGTTTGTGCTGATCGTCCAGATGTTCCAGAAGCTGCCCGTCCTCAAGGCGCTGGCCCCGACGCAGTCCGAACCACCCTTCGCCATCGCCCAACTGGCACTGCTGGTTGCCTTCGTCGTCATGGGGACGTTGTCTCTGCGGCGATATCACCCGGCATCGATCGTTGCGGCATGAGGGGCGTCTGCCAACAGCTGTGATGCGGTGGGGATCGCAACGGGTCGAGGAACAATTTTCTTCGCCGGCCTCCGATCTAGGCATGATGCCGTCGCTTCCACGAGGTTTGCCGGTGTTGTCGCACGCCTCGCCATCCTTTGGGTGGGGCGCAACCGAAAACGCGGGATTACGCTGGTTTGCGGGTCAGAGGGCGATACGATGAAGGTTCACAATAAACACTGATTTCCATGTATTGACGACCGCGCGAAGGGGCCACTGCACGCGTTCTGAAATGCTCGGACATTGTCGGCATCACAAGCTCTTAAATCGGGGCTTGTGGATGACGCAATGGCACCTTGAGACCAGACGAGGCGATGCGTGGCAGCAGAGAGCTCAGAGTCTTCCCGTGCAGGGCACCCCAATTCCCCGCGATCCCATTCCGACCCACTCCTTCCCGAATCGAACAGGCCTGACTTTGTCCCCACGGGCGTGCCCGGCCTCGATCCCGTCCTCTTGGGCGGCTTCATCAAGGACGGCTTCTATCTGATCCAGGGCGACCCCGGATCGGGCAAGACGACCGTCGCCCTCCAGTATCTCCTCGCGCGGATGGCCGCAGGCGAGTACTGCCTTTACATCACGCTCACCGAGACGATCGTCGACCTCCAGAACGCCGCCCGCTCCCACGGCTGGTCGCTCGAAGGGTTGGAGATCTGCGACCTGACGAAGTCGGCGGTGAACCTCGCTGGCGAGTCGGAATCTTCGGTCTTCCACCCCTCGGAGACCGAACTAGGCGAAACGACCCAGGCGATCTTCGCCGCCGTCGAGCGGGTGCGGCCGCAAAACGTCGTCTTCGACGGCATGTCGGAAATGCGGCTACTCTCGGGGAATCCGCTGGTCTACCGTCGGCAACTTCTGGCGATGAAGGATTTCTTCGTTCAGAAAGGGGCGACGGTGCTGCTGCTCGATGACCGCGCGGCCCCCTTCGGCAGCATGCTTCCCGAAAGCCTGGTGGGGGGGAACATCGTTCTCGAGCGGATGCTCCCCCAATACGGGCGGGCCCGGCGGCGGCTTTACGTGACCAAGATCCGCGGCTCCGATTTTCGCGAAGGCTTCCACGACTATGAGATCGCCCAGGGGGGCGTCATCGTCCATCCCCGGCTCATCGCCTCCGAGCACCATGAGAAGTTCCGTCGCGAGAACTTCCCCAGCGGCGTCGCCAATCTCGACAAAATGCTGTTCGGCGGATTGACCTCTGGCTCGACGACGCTCCTCCTCGGGCCGGCGGGCTCCGGCAAATCGACCATCTCGATGCTCTTCGCGATCAGCGCCATGCGCGAGGGCCATCAGGCGGCGGTCTACATGTTCGACGAGGTCCTCGACACCCTCGTCGAGCGAGTCGAGAAGCTCTGCCTCAAGGAGGAGGGGGGCCTGCGGCAATTCATCGACCAGGGCCTGCTCCACGCCCAACAGGTCGATCCCGCCGAGAAGACCCCCGGCGCGTTCGCGCACGAAGTCCGCCGCGCCGTCGAGGCTGGCGCGCGGGTCGTCGTCATCGACAGTCTCAACGGTTACCTCAACGCCATGCCCGAGGAACGCTTCCTCACCACCCACCTGCACGAACTGTTTTCCTACCTCAACCAGCAGGGTGTTGTGACGATCATGGTCGTGGCCCAGCACGGCATGGTCATGGGGACCGGCGTCGGCGCGGATGTCGACGTCAGTTACCTCGCCGACACCGTGCTCCTCTTCCGCTACTTCGAATCCCGCGGCGAGATCCTCCAAGCGATCAGCGTCTTCAAGAAGCGAACCGGCGTCCACGAACGCACGCTCCGGCAACTGCACATCTCCTCGTCAGGGGTGGATGTCGGCGAACCGCTCCGCGAGTTCCGCGGCATCATGACTGGCGTGCCGCAATACGAGGGGGCAGCGGTCGGTGATACCGCGTCGCTCGTTCCCGGCAGGAAAGGTGGTGCCTGATGCCGTCTGCAACCTCTCCAGCACTTCCGGACAACGGCTTGGTGTCCGGGATCGGGCCGGATCTCGATGAGCGCATCCTCGTGCTGATGCCCACCACCCGCGATGGTGAGCGGACATGCGACGCATTGGCTGCGGCGGGCATGTCCGGCCTTGTCTGCCAAGATCTTGACGACCTGTGTCGGAAGATGTCTGCGGGAGGGGCCGTCGCGCTGCTCACCGAGGAGTCGATCTCAGGCAAGCGGGGCGAACCACTGGTGAACGTCTTGCGGCAACAGCCGGCCTGGTCCGACTTTCCCCTAGTGATTCTGGCCCGCGAACGGGCCTTGCCAAGGCCCGAAACCTTTGATGAGCGCATGAATGTCACGCTTGTCGAGCGGCCCTTGCGCATTCGTTCGCTGATCAGCGTCATCCGTTCGGCCATGCGTTCCCGCAAACACCAATACTCCGTTCGGGGGCACATCGCCCAGAGAGAACGTCACGCCGAAGAATTGCGCACCGGCGAGGCCCGCCTGCGGTTTGTTCTCGAAGCGGCGAAAGTCGGAGCATGGGATCTGGACACGTCGACGCTCGCGCTGGATGCCTCAGGCATCTGCAAATCGACCTTCGGCCGCGCGCCGGACGGGCCGTTTTCGTACGCGGATTTCCTGGAGGCCATCCATCCCGACGATCGCGACCGCGTGAACACCGCCGTCCAGCTGACGCTCCGCACCGGTGTCGACTACGACATCGAGTACCGGGCCGTCTGGCCCAACGGGAGCATTCACTGGGTGCTGGCGCGCGGCCGGCTGGCGGGTGATTCGGAGACGGCCACCAAGCTGAGCGGGATCACGCTCGACGTGACGCGGGTCAAGGAGGCTGAGGAGCACCTGCGCGAGGTCGATCGCCGCAAAGACGAGTTCCTGGCGACGTTGGCCCATGAATTGCGGAATCCGCTGGCACCCATCCGCAACGGGTTGCAGGTGCTGAGGTTCTCCAACGAACTGGGCCCCGATTCCAAGGAACTGCGGGAACTGATGGAGCGGCAGGTCGATCATCTGGTGCGCCTGGTCGACGACCTGATGGAGGTCTCCCGCATTTCCCGCGGCAAGATCGAATTGCGGAGGGAGGTTGTCGCCTTCTCGGGCATTGTCTCCTCGGCCATCGAGATCAGCAGACCGCTGCTGGATCAGGCTGGCCACGATCTGACGGTCGATCTTCCCGATAAGGAGGTAATGGTGTTCGCCGACCGTGTGCGGCTGTCGCAGGTGATCGGGAATCTGCTCACCAATGCGGCGAAATACACCGAGGCCGGTGGGCGGATTCGATTGAAGGCGGTCGTCGTGGGCGAACAAGTCGTCATCACGGTACATGACACCGGCTTGGGCATCCCCACGGAGATGCTGCCCGCCGTCTTCGAGATCTACACCCAGATGCACCATACGCGGGAGCATTCCCAAGGAGGGCTGGGCATCGGTCTGGCCTTGGCAAGAAGCCTCGTGGAAATGCACGACGGTGCCATCGAAGCCGCCAGCGACGGTCTGGGTAAAGGGAGCACATTCACCATTCGCTTGCCGCTGGCTTTGCCGGTCGTCGACGAAACTCCGTTGAGTGATGGCTTGGAGATCGGCAACCGCCTGCAAATGAGTTCGCCCCACACGGAGAGTTACGAGGTGGAGACCGATGCTCTGCCGGAATTGAACATTCTGTTGCTGGATGACACACGGTCGGCGCTGTTCGTGCTCGAAAAGCTGCTCAAGGCGATGGGGCAGCGGGTTCGTGCCACGCAGGATGCGAACCTGGCACTGGAATGGGCCCGGCGGGAGAAGCCCGACTTGATCATCTCCGACATCGGCATGCCCGAGATCGATGGCTACGAGTTCGCCCGCCGTTTGCGTAGCGTGCCCGAACTCGAGTATGTCCGCCTGGTGGCCCTCACCGGCTATGGACAGGGAAGCGACCGCGAGCGTGCCAAGGCCGCCGGTTTCGACCACCATCTGGTCAAACCTGTCGCATTAGGCGATCTGCAGCATCTCGTCGGCACTTTCCGTCCGCCGGTTTCGTCTCCGTTTCGAGTCGGCGGCGGGCGTGATCCAAGTCCATCCTGATCGCAGTCAAGTGCCGCCCACGGCCTGAGCCTGAACGGCTAAAGAAATGTTGAACGGATTGGCGAGTGACAAAGCTGTCTTTGGCCACCAAGGCTGAAGCAGCTCATTCACTTTTTGGACGTCAACCCATCTCCCCGCAACCAGCGTAGTTTTCCCCGGCAATGCGGGTGGAACCTGAATTCCAACCGTATGTCAAGGGGGTTGGCGGGCGACGTCGATGACTATCTCACCTTGAAAGCGTTTTGGTTGTTGCTCAACGGTTCATTGTTTTACGGGATTTCGACCGCAGTTCTAGCCCAAGATCCATGGGATCGTAATGGCTTCAATGCTGGCGAAAGTGAATTCCATTTTGAGATTGTCCATGCGTGCCGCCAGTCATCTGCGTTTTTGCGATGTGCCCGTGTGGTGCCGGATAACATCCCATTCACTGCTGTTGGTCCTGGGGATCAGCTGTGCCGCCGGTTGCCGGACGATGAATCAGACTCAGCAAGGTGCGATCGTCGGCACGGGTGTGGGAACGGCCGCCGGCGCGATCATCGGGCATCAATCGGGGAATGCGGTGGGTGGCGCGATTGTTGGAGCGGCAACCGGCGCGCTCGCAGGTGGACTGGTGGGTCGCGTGGGCGATGTGGTGGATGAGCGTGACGCCGCCATCGCGCAGGCGAGTTATCTTGAGGCCGAGCAGAAGGCGCTCAACAATGCGGATGTCCTGATGATGGTTCAGTCGGGCTTGTCGGACGAGCTGGTGATCGCGTCGATCCGGCGGACGTACGGCAAATACGACCTCTCGCCCCAGGCCATGGTCGATCTCAAACATTGCGGATTGAGCGACCGAGTTCTTCTCGCGATGGAGCAGTCCACTCCGGTGCCGCCGCCCGCGATGGAGAAGGCCGTGGTGGGGAAGGCCAGCGTCGCCGGCCCGCCCACAACGATCGGCGTGATCGTCGCCCCCCGCCCCCGTTTCATACCGCACCCGCACCACTCAGGCCCTCATTGGCACCCTGGGCCACCCCGACGGTACTGATGACCGAACGGGGTTTTCGAGGCCAGTTTACCTCACAAATCGCGATGAATTCTCGATTCACAACGTTGAGCCAAGCATCGTCTGAACTCTAATTGCCGTCGTTGTGACGAACGAGGTTGAGGAGCGTTTCTCGAGCGATGTCGGCATCGATCTTGCGGATGGAACCATCGCCGTTGAGGGCATTCGTCCCTTTCTCGCCGATGTTGCCGAGGGACTTGACGGGTTCCTTGGGATCGATCGGCAAGCCGCCGGGCTTGGTCCAGATCTCGGCCTTGTCCGGCCCCGCGATGATCACCATGAGCGTGTTCGAGAGGCCGTCCTTGAAGTCCCGCACGTGGGGGGCTTTCTCCTTATCGAAAGGGGTTCCCTCCCCGGCGATTAGATGCATCGAGGTCTTGTTCGCTTCCTGGACACCTGGGGTCTTATAGACCGCGGGCATCTGTTCCGCGAGCTTCAGGTTGTGCGGGCTGTCCCAAGGCTCGTTGAGATGGAACTGGTTGTAGAGCGGGCCTTGGTCAAGGAGCGGTAGGATATGCACTCGCCAACTGAGTGCTTTGGAATCGTCCGGATTGGTCGTTCGGGAGCTGGAAGGGAAGCGTCCGAAGACATCATGGGAGTTGTGGAACGCCAACCCGATCTGTTTGAGGTTGTTCCGCTGTTTGGTGGCATTGGCGGCCGCCAGTGCGTCTCGCAAAGCGGGTTCGAAGTAGTCGGGCAGTTTTTCGACTCCGGCGGGAGCGACCAATGATGTCGTGATCTTGTTGCCCACCTGCTCCACTTTAAGGCCCGCCGCCAGATCTGACATCAGCTTGCGACTGTCCGGATTGGGGATTTGGTCCAGCATCGCGGGTAGGAGGGCTTTCACTAGCTGCATCTGCTGCTTCAATTCATCTGCCCTTGTTCCAGCGACTTTGGCGCTGGTGCAGGTTCCCGAAGACTGGATGATCAGGTCGCCCTTCTTGAGATCGGTTATTTGGACATGCTGCGTCAAGACTTGGTAGTCCAACAAGCTCTCCAGTTCGGTGCGATCCTCCACCAACTGTTTCAACAGAAGCTTCTGGGCCTGTAGGCTGATTACCATCGAGAAATCAGCCTTGAGATCGAGTTGATCTCCCAGGATTGTCTGCTTCCCGCTGGAAATAGTCCCCGCCTTCAGTTTCGCTTCCAGGTCGGCGACGGATGCGATGACCAGTGTGGTCGGTGAGAAAGGGGTGGCGGGCCAAATGCCGACTCCATTGACGCAATAGATCGTATGGCGGCCGACCGTGATTTTTTCTTCGATCAGAGGCTCCAAACGGGCGAGATCGAACGGCTCCTTGAAGCTTACAACAACCGTCGGGCTGACCGGCGAACGGAAGGGGAGATCGCGCAGCGCCTCGGAATTCGCGGGTTCTCCACCCGCAGGCGTGACATAGCTGGCAAAATCCTCCTCCGTGACCTTTGAAGGCATCTTCTTGGCCGCACCATCACACAGCAGCACCAAAACACCCGAATCCGGGATCCGCCCGAGTAGTCCCTTGGGATTCTTTGAATCAAACGGGAGGCCTCCGGGTTTGGTCCACTCCACCGCCGTGGCGGGATCCGCCTGCACGGCCAAGATGGTGTTGGATGTTCCATCGGTGATATCCCGAAGGGAGGGGCCGAGCTTGGCATCCTCCGGAAACATGGTCTTGGGGCCGGTGATCAGGTGGATCGAAGTTTTGCCAGCGGCCTTGACACCTTCCACTGCGAAGAACTTGGGCATTTTGGGGATGAGCTTCTTGTTGTGGACGCTGTCCCAAGGTTCGTCGAGATGGAACTGGCTGTAGAGGTCCCCTTCATCCAGAAATGGGAGGAGATGCACCCGCCAGCTCAGTCCTGTCTGGCGACCACCCCCATCCCCGTTGGCTCGAGGGAACATCGAGTACGTGTCGTGATAGTTGTGCATGGACAAGCCAATCTGCTTGAGATTGTTCGCCGGATCGACGCGGGGTTGAGCCTTCGCCCCTGCGGGGCCGACGGCCATGACCTTCAGGCCGAAGTCGGTTGCCAACTCGTTGACAAACGGCTGATCGATGGCGACCACGACCCGATCGATCTTACCGACATCCTCGACGGTGAAGGGGAGTGGGCCGAAATCGGCCTCGTCGAACATCCCCAGTTCCTTGGCCAGTTGCACGGGTTTCCAGTTGTAGAGCTGCCCGACACGAAGGGTCGCGACCGCCACCGCCTTCTCCGGCAGATACTTTGCTTCCGGCAAGGGATCCGCCGCCAGGCCGCTGCTGGTCGAGAGAACCATTGTCAGCGATGTCGCCAAGCGGAACAGTAAACCCGAGGATCGAAATCGAGCACTGCGGTGGAATTGATTGAGAATAGCCTGCCCCATCTCAAAACCTCTCAGTTTGCGGAAATTAAAAAGGCATCAGCGAAAGTAGGAACCTTCGCTAGTCGTTCGGCATCAACTTCGGTTGATGAGTGGACGACCGTGAGGTGGGCATTATCCTTCCGATCCACGAAGCGAATTGCAAGAGATTTCTTTATGAAGCCCCGAGTGGGACGAATCGTTCCTTGGAAGTAGGCGGGTGAATGGAAATCTCGCTTTGAACATCGCCTGGACATGCCCTCACCGGTCTAGTTTATGTATCTGCGGCATGACACATCATGCGACTACATAAATTCCAACTCCCATGAGCCAACCGGAAGTTCCCGCTACTCACTAGGGTTCAACTGCGGGCCCGGTGCCGCCCCCGGAAAACGAAAACAGGCAGCCGACCGGATGGGGTGGGCTGCCTGTGGAATGTTCATCGTGTTCGACGTGGCGTGGGGGAGATGACTTATCGCGGCGTGTTGCTAAATTGGCAGGCCGCTCAGAACCTCGCAGTTGTGGCGAGTTGCGTGTCCTCTCGAGCCGGGGGAACTTTCGCGAGAGGAGCCCCCGGGGAGAGCCGAAGCTCTCCCCGGGATTGGCCTCACGTTCCCGGATCCGCCGGGCTTCAAGCTGGATCTAACCAGTTGTTTCGGACGACGTCAGACTCTTGAATGATCGTCTGCGTCGATCTCTCCACTCAGCTCGCGGTCGGGAGAGAACTGATCCACTTCCCAGGTGGCATCGAACCAGATCTTATGGTTCGCATCGATTCACCAGACAGGCGTGGAGATCAGAGTCTCTTGGCAACCGCTTCGTCGATTTGTCTCGATCAATTGAATTTGACAAACTGTTGCGACTTGCCGCATCTTCGAGTCACAGCATCCGGCGGAAACCAGTTGCGGCTGGGATCCGCCCGATGGTGTGAAACTCTCGATTCAGCTTGTCACTTGCAAACTAGTTGCAAGGGGTGGCCATAGGAGCGGCACAGGTTGGAGCACAAGCGGCAGGAGCGGCACAGGTCGGGGCAACCGAACCGCAACCGCAGCTGTTGTGGCAACGAACCTTGCGGAACTTGCACTTGAGCTTGGCGAACTTTTCCTTGAAGCAGCAGCGCTTCTTGGCGCAAGGATCGCAAGCTGGGGCACAGGTGCTCACACCGCAGGCGGCAGGAGCACAGACCGAAGGAGCGGCACAGCTAGGAGCACAAGCGGCAGGAGCAGGAGCACATGCGGCTGGAGCAGCGCATGTTGGAGCACAAGCCATTGGGGCTGGTGCACAGCAGGTGGGAGCGGCGGCAGGAGCGCAAGCCACTGGTGCAGGAGCACAAGCGACAGGAGCAGCACAGCTCGGGGCACAGGCCGCAGGAGCGGCACACGTTGGGGCGCAAGCCGCTGGGGCAGCGCAGGTTGGCTCGGGAGCGCAACCACAGCTGTTGTGCTTCATCCATCCGAAACCGGCGTCAGCCGAGTTCAGACCAGCGATACACAGCAGCACAGCGGAAATCCATGCAAACTTCATCTCGGACTCTCCTAAACAGATCTAAGGGAACGTGAGGAACCGGGAGCGAAACAGGACACCTTGTCCAGCCATCTGAACTCCCCGGCCCAACCCTGCGTGTCACTGAGGACATCACACCCCTAGTTTTCGGACTGCGGAGGCTTGGTAGTCTACATTGCTTGGGGAAAAACGGGATGACTCGCCGTGGTGGCGAGACTGTGTCGATTGCATCGGCTCGGGCAGTCTTGGCTTCAGTTTTTCAGTGTCGATCGGCAATTCCTGCGAAAACCCCTCAAGCGGCGACTTTCGATCTCATTTCTGGGGCTTCGAATCATCGGGAGGGTCAATCTTCTCCGGCGATTGGCACCAAACTCGCATTTCAAATGCAGCGCACCAACTCTCTGGTGTGGCCCCTCATCCGCCGGGATTTCCGAAATCTCCTGCGGCGCACACTTTCCCCAGTGGTAACATGCTCCTCATGAACGACGCAGCCACCCTGCACCTCCATGCCAGCCATAGCCGCATCTCGGCCCTCAGCCGGATGCTGGAGCTGGTTCTGGAGCTGAACAACCTCTCCGATCTTGCTGCAGTCCTTGAAGCCGTCACCTGCGGTGCCTGCGATGCGGTCGAGTGCGAGCGGGCCAGCCTCTTCCTCCACGATCCCCAGACCCGGGAGCTCTACACTCACTCCACGACGGAACTGGAAATCGAGGAGATCCGCCTGCCGATGGATCGCGGTATCATCGGGCATGTCGCCATGCAGCGCATGCCGCTGGTGGTTCCCGATCCCCCCGCAGATCCCCGTTGGTCTCCCGCCTTCGACGAACAAACGGGATACAGAACCCGCAATGTTCTCGCCGTTCCGGTGATCTCCAAATCCGATGGTCGGCTGCTGGGAGTGCTGCAACTCCTCAACAAGCATCACGGCCATTTTGAAAGTTTTGATGTCCAGCTGATGCAGGCTTTTGCCCTGCATGCCGGTTCCGCCATGGAGCGGCAACTGCTCCAGGTGGCGGCGCAGCAGGCCGAAGACTTCAAACGTTCCATCGAAATGGCCCGACAAATCCAGATGGGGTTTCTTCCCAAAGGCCGCCCCGAGTTTCCTTTGTATGAAGTCGCCGCCTGGTGGGAACCAGCCGAGTATGTCAGCGGCGACTACTACGATTGGATCGTGCTGCCGGATGGCCGATTGGGGGTTGTTCTGGGCGATGTGAGTGGCCACGGCATGGCGGCCAGCCTGATCATGGCCTCCGTCCGCGCGATGATCCATGTCCTCTCGCGATTGGCCACGACTCCCGCCGACATGATGGAACTGTTGCAGGATGCAGTGCAGACCGATCTGGTCGATGGTCGGTTCCTCACGCTGCTGCTCCTGGCGATCGATCCGGAGACGCACTGTGTCGAGTTCGCCAACGCGGGCCACGCACCGGCGATGCATTTCAAGGCCGCCAAGGGTACGTGCCGCCGTTTGGAAGCGACGCGCACGCCGCTCGGCTTTCCGGCGATGGCGACGGGACGGCTGCCGATCTATCCCGTGATGCAGCCGGGTGACGTATTGGTGTTGGGGACGGACGGTCTCATTGAAATCCATGACGCGAACGGTCATATCTTCGGTACGAAGCGGCTGGAGCAACTCATAGCAAGACATGCACATCTGTCGGCGGATGAGTTGGCTCAGGCACTTCGAAAGGAAGTGTTCAACTTCTCCCCCACCCGCCCCTTCGCCGATGATATGACGCTGTTGATTATTAAACGAAAGCCGGTCACCCTGTAGATTCGACAACAGTTCCCATAGTGCTACTGGCTTTGCCGTTTTAATTCGCATCGATAGTTGTCGAAAGAGCACTGCTAGACGAGCCAGCAGTGACACACCTTCAGCCTCAATGTCTGCCAACTAACAACCATCAACTCCCAACCAACAACCTCCAACACCAAATACCCCCTCCCTATGTATGTCAGCGTTTTCGACCTCTTCAAAGTCGGCATCGGCCCTTCCAGCTCCCACACCGTCGGCCCCATGAAGGCGGCTCAGATCTTCACACAACGGCTGGAGCAAGCCGGTCAGTTGGAGAGCGTCGCGCTGGTGCAGGTGCATCTCTTCGGCTCGCTCGCGCTCACGGGAAAGGGCCATGCCACCGACTACGCCGTCATCTGGGGCCTCGCGGGTGAACGTCCCGATACGGCCCAGGGGGAACGCTTGCAGCAGCTTCTGGGCCGCGTGCAGACCGAGCATCGACTCGCACTCGGTGGAACTTCGCACGAGATCGAGTTCGTGCCGGAGCGCGACATCTTCTTCCATTACAACGAAGTTCTGCCGCAGCATCCCAACGGGATGAAGTTCGTCGCTCTGGCAAGTGATGGTCAGACGCTGGCCGTCGCCAGTGCGTTTTCCATCGGCGGTGGGTTTGTGTTTTTCGAAGGGGATGAGACGCGGGCCGATGCCGGTCCTCCTCAAGCCGAAATCCCATTCCCCTTCACCACGGCCATCGAACTTCTGGAGATCGGCGTGCGGGGGAAGTTGTCGATTGCGAGTATTGTTCGACAAAACGAACGCACCTTCCGGACCGATGCCGAGATCGACGCGGGTCTCGACCGGCTGTGGGAAGTGATGCAAAGCTCGATCGATCGCGGGTGCCGCACGGAAGGGATCCTCCCTGGCGGACTGAACGTGAAGCGCCGGGCGGCGGGCATGTGCCGCACGCTGATGACCTCCGGCCCCAAGCCGATCGACCCGCTCCAGGCCCTCGACTGGGTGAGCCTATTCGCACTGGCCGTCAATGAAGAGAACGCCGCCGGCGGGCAGGTGGTGACCGCGCCCACCAACGGAGCCGCAGGCGTGATTCCCGCCGTGATCGCCTACTACAA
>PNLE01000018.1 GCA_013822855.1 Planctomyces sp. | reverse complement strand
GGTCGTAGATGTCCTTGTCGAGCGGAGGGCCAGGATCGATGCGATTCTCAATGCCGTCGAGCGCGGCCATCAGCATGGCCGACATCGCGAGGTACGAGTTGCTGGAGGGATCCGGACAGCGGAACTCAAAACGCTTGTTCTCAGGCCGCGGCGAATGGACGGGAATGCGGATCGCTGCGGAGCGATTGCGGCTGCTATACGTCAGATTGACCGGTGCTTCAAAACCCGGAACGAGTCGTTTGTAGCTGTTGGTCGTGGGGCAAGCGAACGCCATGACGGCATAGGCGTGTTTGAGGATGCCGCCAATGGCGAATAGGGCGGTGTCGCTCAGGCCCGCGTATCCCGTTCCCGCGAAGAGGTTGGTGGCCTCCTTCCACAAGGAAAGGTGGAGGTGCAGGCCCGAACCGGCGTCGTTCCAGATGGGCTTGGGCATGAAGGTCGCCGTCTTCCCATGCCGGGCGGCGACATTTTTGACGATGTATTTGTAGAGGAGCAACTGGTCGGCGCTTTGCACCAGCGGAGCGAACTTGAGATCGACCTCGCACTGGCCCCCCGACGCAACTTCATGATGCTGCGCCTCGACTGCTACGCCGCATTCCTGCAGGCGGAGCATGATCTCCGTCCGCAGATCTTGCAGAGTGTCTGTCGGCGGAACGGGGAAGTAGCCTTCGCCGTAACGGATCTTGTGACCCTTGTTGCCTCCCTGCTCGGCCCGGCCCCGGTTCCATTGGCCTTCCTGACTGTCGATGTAATAGAAAGCATGCTGCTGGCTGCTGTCGAAGCGGACGTCATCGAAGACGAAAAACTCGCTTTCGGGTCCGAAGTTCGCGGTGTCGGCGATCCCCGTTGATCGCATGTACCGCTCGGCCTTGCGGGCGACATTCCGGGGATCCTTCGCATAGTCCTCGCGAGTAATCGGATCCTGGATGTTGCAGGTCATCGCGAGGGTGCGGGTCATGAACGGATCGACGAAGGCGGTCGACGCCTCGGGGACGACGAGCATGTCGCTCTCGTTGATCGCCTGCCAGCCGCGCATCGACGAACCATCGAAACCGAAGCCCTCCTCGAAACTTTGTTCGGTCAGTTCGGAGACTGGAATGGTGAAGTGCTTCTGCAGACCTGGGAAATCCATGAACCGTAGATCGACGGCGTAAATCTCACGTTCACGGCAAAGGGCAAGAACCTCGCGGGGTGTCATTTCTGGCACGAAAGGCAACTCCTGGCGCTAGGAGGCAGTTTTCGGATTACTGCCATACTCTATGCAAACGCTATACCAATAGGCAACGCTGCACTCTCCCCGCACACCCACTGGCTTTATTCGTTGAAAAACGAATGTCTCTTATGCCTGTTTTCTGCGCACGTTGGAAATTCGTTTGCACGGTGGCGATGCAATTGAAAATGACATGTGGCGTCTGGCCTAGCGATGGAGAGTGGTCACTTGATCATGTCCGGTCGGCCTTCGAAGGTGATTCGGGTGTCAAGGGGTTGTGGGGATTTTTGAAGTGTGATCAGCCAGTCGGCGGCCTCCACGAACTGTGGATGAGAGTCGGCGATCCAGACCGTATGGCCGACATCCACCAATTGCTGAAAGCAGTCGATCAATCGGGTGACATCCTGGGGATGCAGGCCCAAGCTGGGTTCATCACACACGAAGATCGATTTTTCGGAAGGCTTGCCCAGTGCGATGGAAAGCTTCACCCGCTGCCGTTCGCCGCCGGAAAGAGTCCCCAGGCTTTGGCCCAGACGCAGGTAGGCTAGGCCCGTCCGGGAGAGCATGGTCAACGCTTGAAGAAGCTTGCCATGCCCCTTGAAGTGGCCGAGGGCGTCGGCGATCGTCAAATCGAGTACTTCCGCCATGTTGAGGCCGCGAAACCGGATCTCCAGCGCGTCGTGTCGGTACCGCCGACCCAGACAGTTGGGACAGGGGATCTCCGCCTCCTCGAAGTAGGTCAGGTCGGTGGCAAGGCGTCCGGTTCCCTTGCAAGGAGCGCAGCGACCGCTCCCCGCGACATGGAGACTGAAAAACCTCGCATTGATCTGCCGCGTCTTGGCTTCGGGAGTCTGGGCGAAAAGGGATCGCACTTCGCCGAAGAGTCCCAGCATGGCAATGACCATTTGACTGCGGGAACCCGCCAGCGGCGAGGAGTCGACCGCTAACAGCGGCTGTCCCACCAATCGCGGGAAGTCGCCACTCATGTTTTCCGTTCTCAGCGAGTCGATCACCACAGTCGACTTCCCTGCACCAGGAGGGCCGTTCACGACACACAACATGCCCAGCGGCAGGCGGATGGAAAAACGGGAGAGATGCCGGAGCGTGATCGGCTCCCGCTCGATCCAACCAGTCGGTTCGCGAGGTGCTCGCAGCCGCGTCACACATGAGGCTTGATGACTGGGAGTTTGAAGAGCGTCTTTCGAGAAGGATGATGTCGTCTCGATGGGGCCAGCGAAGACGACTTGGCCTCCCGCGCTTCCGGCTCCCGGACCAAGCTCCACCAGATAATCGGCCTTCGATCGGGCCAACGGATGGTGCTCCACCAAGAGCAGGCTGTTCCCGCCTTGCTTCAAAGTTGTGATGGCTTCGAGCACTTTCGTAGCGTTTTCCTCGTCAAGGCCGGCCAACGGCTCATCGAAGACATAGAGCGTCTGCACCAAGCCGGCAGCCAACAACGGGACGAGCCGCGACCGACGAAGTTCCGTCCCTGACAAGTCCTTGGTGCGGCGTGCAATGGGGATTTCCCCAAGCCCCAATCGAACGGCCCAGTCGACTCGGTCGAGCGCCGCTTCCCACATGTGTCGGTCGCGCTGTTGCGCGTCTTGCCCATTCGTCGAGTCGATCACCTCGTTGAGCCACGGGACGAGTTGCAGGGGAGTTTTTTGCGAAAGATCCCTCCAGCAAACATCCTGCAATTGGAGTGCCCGCTGTAATAAATCGGCTGATGAGGAAAAATCGGATTCCCCTATAAATTCCGAACTCGATGCCTCATCGAGCAGGGAGAGCTGCGGTTGCGGGAAATCGATGTGGCAAGTCTGGCACCGGAGGGAGGTCGCATACCGATGCAGGACCCAGGCCTTGCCGTCGAGTTGGTGGTGCTCGAAATCTTCATCGCCCGTGATGGATTGGCTCCAGATATTGGTCCGTCCTCGCCCGGCCCGCAGGGCGGTCTCGCAGCTTTCCATGAGCCGCTCAATGGTGTGGCTCCCGCTGGTCAGGCGGTCGATCACCACATCAACGAGATCCTCCTTCTCGGGAAAGTCTCCCCCAAGCTCCACTGTGCGGAAAGCAGCCATGTCCGTTGTGGATCGGACAATCGCCCTACGAAAACCGGCCCGGCGATACTCGTCCCACAGGGCCAGTTGCCGTTTGCGTTCGGATCCTTGGGATGGGGGCTTGGCCTTTGTGGTGGCTTTCTTAGCGGCGGCTTTCACCGTGCGGCGTGGAGAGCAGGATTCGGCATCACTATCGGATTGAGTCTGCGATGCGTGGCTGGTTACGGGAAACGTCACCAGAAAACGCGTTCCGCTGGGAAGTTGAGCCAGTTTCGTAGCCAATCGTCCGGGGGACATGGCTTCCACAAACTGTCCGCAATTTGGGCAAACCAGTTGCCCATGCCACAGATAGAGCAGTTTCAAATGGTCGCCGATTCCCGTAAGCGAACCGAAGTCACTGGAGTTAGCCGACGCTTGGGAAGACAGATGCCCGGTCTGGGCAAGCTGCCGGAGGGCGATCGCCGGGGGGATGTTTTCGAGTCGATCGACGGCTGGTCGCTCAAACTTCTCCAATTGCTGTCGTGTCGCCAGGGAGAATGTCTCGAGGTATCGCCGCTGGCCTTCCACGAAGAGCGTGTCGAAAGCGAGGCTGGTTTTGCCTGAACCACTCACGCCAGTGACGACAATCAATTGCCGCAGTGGCAAATCGAGGTCGATCCCTTGGAGGTTGTGGACGCAAAGATTGCGGATGAGCATGGCGGACGCAGTCATGCGGATGATTCTTGTCGTGCGGCGTGACTTCTGGCAACTTTGTTCGGAGGGGATCTCGACCGGCACTTCTTGCCGCTTCGTATTGACCGGATTCGGCAAATCGCCAGAATCCGACGCATTCTTCGGCGGAAATGGTTCGATGAAGGACTGTACCGAGAGACGGATCAAGAAGTTTTGATTGGTTCAGTCCCCCCCCGTTAACTGGCAGGATGCCGGAAGCGGATGCGCAAGGAGGCGCTTCACATGCCACCACAGCACGTGCTCCCCGCATCGCTCAGTTTGCGCGAACATCTCCCCACGGCCCAGCTCATTGGAGCGGGGGATCTGCATTTCGCCGACATCACGCTCGATAGCCGGGAGTGTCGACCCAGATCGCTGTTCGTGGCGGCGCAGGGGAATGCCGGGTGCGGCCAGAATTTCGTCGCCGATGCGGCGGCGCGTGGCGCGGTGGGTGTGATCACGGCCCAGTTGATTCCCAATTGCCCGCTGCCCCAGTGCATCGTGGCCAATCCGCGGGGTGCATATTCCTATTTGTGCCAGGCCCTTTTCGGCCATCCCTATGCCCGGCTGAAGATGATGGGGGTCACCGGAACCAACGGGAAGACGACAGTCACCTGGATGACCCGGGCCATCATGACTCGGGCGGGTCACCGGATCGGTGTGCTGGGAACGGTCGAGTACTTCGATGGATACCGGGCGGAACCTCCTTCTTTGACAACGCCGGACGCCAAACTGCTGGCCCATTGGCAGCACCGGATGGTGACCCGAGGCACAAGTCATCTCGCCATGGAACTTTCGAGCCACGCATTGGATCAGCACCGGGCCGCCGCATTGCCGCTCGATTGTGCAATCGTGACGAACATCACGCACGACCATCTCGACTATCATGGCGACTTCGCCTCGTATCGTGCCGCCAAAGCCCGGATTCTCGATCTGGTGAAGCCTGGTGGTGTGGTCGCGTTGCATGTGGGCGATGCGGGTGCCTCGTCATTGGTGGGACTGGTTCCGCCGGAGTGTCGATTGATCCGCTACGGCATCACTTCCGATGCGGATCTCTCGGCTCAGATTCTGGAAGAGTCGATGGCCGGAACGGTTTTCCGCGTCCAGTTCCAGGGGCAGTCCGTCAACCTGCGCATCCGACTGATTGGTCGCCACAATGTCGAGAATGCCCTAGCGGCGATGGCGACCGGTCTGACTTGGAAAATCCCGTTGCTCGAAATGGCGATGGCTCTGGAGGAATTTCGGCCTGTTCCTGGACGGATGGAGCGTTGTGCCTGGAGTGAAGCCTTCGATGTCTTTGTCGACTACGCCCACACACCCGACGCGCTGAGTCGATCACTGGCATCCCTTCGCGGACTTTCCAGCGGTCGCCTGATTTGTGTTTTCGGTGCGGGAGGAGATCGTGATCCCTCCAAGCGGCCACTTTTGGGACAGGCGGCGGGAAATGCTGATCTGGCAATCATCACGAGCGACAATCCACGCTCCGAGGATCCCGCCATGATCGCCGGCCAAATCGCACAGGGTCTCCCCGCAGGCCGGGTTGAGATGATCATGGAACTCGACCGCGCACTCGCGATTCAGCGGGCGATCGATGCGGCCCAGCCGGGCGATGTGGTTCTCATCGCGGGCAAAGGCCACGAGACTGAACAGATCGTGCGAGGTGAACGGCGTCCCTTCGACGACCGCCGTGTTGTGCTGGATTATCTCGAAAGCCGAAGGGTCGCCACTTCCATCAACCCCCTGTCCACACCCCCGTTGCCCATGATTCAAACAACCATGGTTCCGAATCAGGCTCTCGCACCGGTTGAAACATTCCAGAGGGTGAGTGCCTAATGCCGACCTTCTGTGGCAGTCTGCTCGAACTCGTCGTGAACCTTGAACTTCGCACCCGCCTCCTCCTTCCCGCCCACTCCTTTTCGGCGAAATCGATGATCCTTTCCCTGGCGTCGTACTTTTTGCCGATTCGACCCATTGCGGGAGCCTTGCGATGAAGCGTCACCCGATGAAACTGCTGGCGACGATGCTGGGTGGCCGGCTGGCGGGTGATGCCAGAGCGATCGAGAAGGCCCAGGCCCGGTTCTCCGGCCGGGTATCGATGGACACACGGACGCTGGCCGCAGGCGACCTGTTTGTCGCCCTTTCCACAGGGTCGCGAGATGGGCATGAGTTCCTCGCCGCCGCACAGGCTGCCGGGGCAGCGTTCGCCATCATCGAATCGGCCTTCGAAACGACCTACCGCGGGGCCCGCATCACATTGCCGGTAGTGATTGTCGACGATTCGCTGCTGGCACTCCAACTGCTGGCCGCTTCGCAGCGTGATGAATTCGATGGCCTGGTGATCGGCGTGACGGGGAGTGTGGGGAAGACCAGCACTCGCGACATGCTGCATACGATCCTCAAGTCGCGCTACACGGGTCGGCAAAGTCCGGCCAACTTCAACAATTCGATCGGCTTGCCCCTCTCCCTGCTGGAACTCGACCCGGGCAGCGATGAGTTCGTCGTTCTCGAGATGGGGGCTGGCCGCCGTGGGGATATCGCCGCCTTGTGTGACATCGCCCAGCCCGAGATCGGCATCATCACGAGCGTCGGCCTCGCTCATCTGGAGACCTTCGGCACCCCGCGGGATGTGGCCGATGCCAAAGGGGAGTTGTTCGAATCGCTCCCCGCCAACGGCACTGCGGTCTTTCCCGGACACGACCCCTTCGCGCTGGTACTCCGCCAGAAAGCGGCCTGCCGGACGATGACTGTCGGTGAGGACGGGGTGAACGACTGGGTGATCAGCCATGTCCGCACGGTGCGGGATGGTCATCGCTTCACCATGGATGGCCAGGAGTACCTGATTCGCTCGGTGGCCCGGCACTTCGTGCAGAATGCCGGGTTGGCGATCGCGGTGGCGCGAGAGATCGGCCTTTCCGGTGCCGAGATCGCCGATCATCTGGCGGCGTGGCAGCCAGTGGGTGGCCGCTGCGCCCTTGTGCCTCACGCTTCGCTGACGATTCTGGACGACTGCTACAACGCCAGTCCCTCGGCGATGGCGGCTGCATTGCGAACATTGGAAGAACTGGGCGAGCGAGAAGAAACCCGCACGATCGCCGTCATTGGCGACATGGCGGAACTGGGCGAGATCAGCGAGCGCGAGCACCGCCGGGTGGGCCAACTGGCGGGGGGCTTGTCGATCGATTTCATCCTGGCGATCGGCCGATACGCGGACATCGTCGCGAAGGCGGCTCGTGCGACGAATCTGTCGCCGCATCGACTGGCGGTGGCCAAGGATGTCGAAATGGCGTGGATGTTGCTCGAATGCTGGATCGAGGAAGGGGACGCCATTCTGGTGAAAGGTTCCCGGTCGATGGGGCTGGAGCGGATCACGGAACGTCTCAAGACCTGCCAGCCCGCGCTGCGGGACCGCTTCCATCGGATGTCGGCCTGAAATCACGCGGTCTCATCATGCCGATCGAGTCAAAGGTCCGCCTCGCTGTTTTATGGCAGCGACGACATTTCGCCGAAGCGTTCGCGGATGACGTCGAACATGTGCTCGCACGAGAGAAAGGCTTCGACGATTTCGGGATCGAAATGGCTGCCCGAAGAGTTGACGATGATCTCGCGGGTCGCTTCCGGCGAATAGGCTTCCTTGTAGACGCGTTTGGTGGTCAACGCGTCGTAGACATCGGCGAGCGCCACAATCCGGGCGGCCAGCGGGATGTCGGTTCCCTTGAGCCCATAGGGGTAACCGCTGCCATCGAATTTTTCGTGATGGCTGGCGGCGATGTCGCGAGCCACCTGCAGGAAGCGCGCCTCGGGCATTCGCTCCAGGGCCGACGACAGGGTGTCGGCACCCAGTGACGTATGCCGCTTCATGATCTCGAACTCTTCCAGCGTCAGCTTGCCGGGCTTGAGCAGCACGCTGTCGGGAACCCCCACCTTGCCGATGTCATGCAACGGGCTGGTGAGGAAAACCAGGCGGATAAACTCGGCGTCGATCTGATCCTTGAAGGCCTCCGATCGGCTGAGTTCGTCGGCCAAGACGCGCGAATAATGCTGGACTCGTTCCAAGTGATGGCCCGTGTCGGGATCTCTCGATTCCGTCAGCTTGGCCAGCGAGTGAATCAGAACTTCCCGTGTTTCCAGGGACAAGACCCGCACCCCGGCCCGCAGGCGGACAAGCAGTTCCTCGGGGTCGAACGGCTTGTTCACGAAGTCGTCGGCACCGGCGATCATGCCTTCGACCAGCGACTCCCGACTGTCGTGACTCGTCAAAAGCAGCACGTAGATGTAGCTGACGAAATCCTGCGAACGAACCGCTCGGCAGAGTTCAATGCCGCTCATTCCCGGCATGTCCCAGTCGGAGATCACGAGGCGGCACGGCTCCTGGGACAAAATGTCCAACGCCGTGGCTCCGTCGTTGGCGCGGAGCACCTCATACCCGGCGGGCACAAGGATGTGTTCCAGCATTTCCAGGATCATGTCGTCGTCGTCGACGATCAGGATTTTCATCGAACCTGCTCCCGCGTTGTGCAATTCGGTTTGAGATCAGGTTGTTCGGGACAAGGCCTGTGCCGGATTGGATTCCCCGGCGAGCTTGTTTTCGATCCAGCCGCGGACGCGATCCACCTCGCCGATAAGATCGGTCAAAAGCTGATCGACAGACAAGGGGGAATCCGCTCGAAGTTGTGTTTCCAGGCTCCCCGCAAGTTGCGAGAGACGTCGGGCACCCACATTGGCGGCCGCTCCCTTAAGGGAATGGGCCACGGATTGCAGGATTTTCACGTCATAGGCGGCGAGCGCCAGTGCGAGTTGGGCCTTGTCCGTCGTGATCCGCAGGGCGAATTTCTGCAGCACCCGCATGGCGAAGTCGGTATCCCGGCGGCAGCGGCTCAGCAATTCGTCAAAAACCACCGCCTCCTCGATGACGACGGGCGGAGGGATCTCGGCATCCGCCGAGAAGGCCGTTGGTGGATTGCCGGTCGACCTGTTCGACTCCATCGTCACCGTCGTCTCGATCTTCACCGCGTGCGAAGTGGTGGAGGTGGTCGACGAGATGGACGCCGAATCCTCGTCGCTCTCGCGGCGGAATTCCTCCCGGTGCGTGCCGGACAGCATCTGAATCAAAGTCGAACTGAGTGCCGCATGATCGATCGGCTTGGTGAGATAGCCATCCATCCCGGCCTGCCGGCATCGGTTATCGTCTCCCTGGATCGCGTTGGCGGTCAAAGCGACGATCGGAATGCGTCTGCCCTTTCCTTGGGATTGCTCCCACTCCCGGATCTGGCGGGTGGCTTCGAATCCATCCATGAGCGGCATCTGGCAATCCATGAGAATCAGGTCATAGTCGTGCCGCTTCACCTTGTCGAGGGCGACCGTGCCATCGTCTGCGGTTTCTGTTTCGAAACCTTGGGACTGGAGGAGTTCGGTGGTGACGAGCAGGTTCACTTCATTGTCATCGGCGACGAGAATCCGGGCCGATCGCGCCTTGGACTGGAAAGGCTCCTCGAGGGCGGGCGTTTCCGGTCGGCTGAATAGTGGCACGCACTCGCGGAGTTTGAGCAACATTTCCAGCAAACGACCGGCCCGCACGGGCTTGTTGATCCACGCATCCCACGGCGGCAATCCGTTGACTCCCGACTCGCTAAAATCGACGCTGGTGAGCATGAGGATCCGCAGATCTTCGACGCCCGGAAGCTGCCGGATGCTTCCGGCAAGCATTTCGCCGTCGATTCCCGGCATCTGCTTGTCGATGATCGCGATCGAGAACGGCTGGGCCGCTCCTGCGGGCTTCGAGAGGATCGACAGCGCGGTGTCGGCCGAGAGACACTTGCTGACGCGGCAGCCCCAAGCCGTCAGGTGTTCGCTGAGGATTTCCAGATTGATCTCATTGTCGTCGACCAGCAGCACCCGCACACCGGCGAGTGGTTCGTGATCGGTGGCCGGTATGATGTTGGGGGCCGTGGCCAACGGGATTTCGACGTAGAACGACGTTCCCGCACCCACTTGGCTGTCGATGCGGATGGTGCCGTGCATCAGATCGGTCAGTTGCCGGCAGATCGACAGGCCCAGCCCCGTTCCACCAAAACGCCGCGAAGTGGTGACATCGGCCTGCTGGAAAGGTTGGAACAGCTTCTGCTGCTGGGCGGGGGAAATGCCGATCCCGGTGTCTTTGACCAGCAGCCGCAGAATGTTGCCGCCGTCGGCACCATCCGCGATCGTGGCCTTGATGAGGACATACCCCTCGGAAGTGAATTTCAGGGCGTTGCCGACGAGGTTGACGAGAATCTGCCGGAGCCGCTCGGGATCCCCTTCGATGCGCGAGGGGACGTCGGGAGCGATGTGGCAGGCGAGTTCGACTCCCTTGCTCTCGGCCCGATGGACGAACATTTCCGAGATGTCTTCCACAAGCTGGTGGAGATCGAAATCGACCACATCGAGTTCCATGCGGCCGGCTTCGATCTTCGAGAGATCGAGAATATCGTTGATGAGGCCCAGGAGTGTGTCGGCGGAATTGCGGCCGATCGTCAGGTAACGCCGCTGACGCTCGTCGAGCTGGGTCGTCTTGAGCAGATCGAACATCCCGATCACACCATTGAGCGGTGTGCGGATCTCATGGCTCATCTTGGCCAGGAAGTGGCTCTTGGCCTCGTTGGCCGCCTCGGCCTCGGCCTTCTCGGCTCGCCACTGTTCGGCTCGGCGAACTTCCGTCACGTCTTCCACGGAACCCTCATAGTAGAGGATCCGTCCCGAAGCGTTTTTGACGGGATGGGCGTTCTCCGAGATCCAGATGGTGCTGCCATCGCGGCGGCGAACTTCCGAAACAAAGCCCTTCACTGCCCCTTCGGTCTCAATTAAACGGCAGAACTCCTCACGGCGTCCGGGCTGGACGTACAGATCGGCGGCGATGTTCTGCACACCGGCGATCAGGTCGTTGGGGGAGTCATACCCGTAGATCTTGGCGAGTGCCGGATTGACGTTCATGTAAACGCCGCTGGGCGAGGTCTGGAAAATCCCTTCGACGGCGTTCTCAAAAATGCTGCGATACTTTTCCTCGGCCGATTTGAGGGCCCGAGAGGTGTCTTCACGGGCGCGGATCTCGTCGGTCACCCGGTCGAGGACGCGGTTGTATTCGGCGGCGATCTGGCCCACCTCGCTATGGGGCTCCACAAACACATGCTGGGTGAATTCGCCGCGGATGCGATGGTCGCTCATGGTGCTCATGAGTTCGGCCAGATCGTTCGAAGCGCCATGTTCGACAAAGTTCAGGCCGACAATCTCGTCCCGGGCCCGCACCCGGAGGGGCATGAACTTGTTGACGAGGTAAATGCAGGCTCCGCCCACTCCGAAGGCCCAGCCAAATGCCGTCGCCGAGCCAAGCAATTGAACGCCAAATTGTTCAAGACAACTCATCCCCTGTTGAAAGCGGTCGGCCGGTGTGAAGAGAGGCCAGAAGACGGTGCCGAAGAGTCCGCAGGCGGCATGGACGGGGACGGCGGAGACGACATCGTCGATTTTTAAGTCGTCCAGCAGATACGTCACCGCGACAGAGATTACACCCGCGCCGATCCCCAGCAGGACGGCACCCCAGAAGGGAATGATGTGGCATGAGGCGGTCACCGCGACCAGGCCGCCCAAAGCACCGTTGAGCGTCATTTCCACCACGGCTCGCTTTTCGATCCACCAGGCCATGAAGAGGGCAGTGAGGCAACTGGCCACCGCCGCGAGGTTGGTGGCGACGAGGATCCGGGGGACCTGTCCGTTCAGGGCGAACGTGCTACCCCCATTGAACCCGAACCACCCGACCCAGAGCAGCATCACTCCACATGTGGCGAGCACGAGATTGTGGCCGCGAATGCGAGGTGACTTCGTGTCGAAACGGCCGAGTCGAGGGCCAATAATCAGCACTGCAGCCAGTGAGAACCATCCGCCGACGGCATGGACGACCGTTGAGCCGGCAAAGTCGACAAAGCCGAGTTTGGCTAGCCAACCCGTCGAGTGGCCCGAGTCCGCGCCACCCCAGGCCCAATGCCCGAAGACGGGATAGACGAGGCCGGACAGGATCACGGTCAAGACCAGATAGCCCGCGAACCGGATACGTTCCGCCACCGCGCCGGAGACGATCGTGGTCGATGTGCCGCAAAACATCATCTGGAAGAGAAAGAAGCCGAGCGCCATGGCCGCTCCGCCACTCACCACTCCTGAGCCGGTTGAACCCAGGAGGAAATGCTCGTCCGGCATGAAATGGGACGTGCCGATCCAGCCGTTGGCGCTCTCACCGAACATCAATCCGTACCCGAAGATCCAAAAGATCAGGGCGGAGATGCAGAAGTCGGTGAGGTTCTTGAGGGCGACGTTGATGCTGTTCTTCGTGCGGGTCACCCCCGCCTCGAGGAGGCAAAATCCGCCCTGCATCATGAAGACGAGGACGGCGGCGCACATCACCCACATGAGTGAGACTGACTGAGTCGGGTCGAGCATGTCGTCCGCCTGAACGGAGTCGGTCCGAAGCCAGGATGGTGATGATCGCCGGAGTGCGACGGCGATCCCCCGCTTGCGCAACCACTTCGGAAGGGCTGGCAGGCATCGGTAAACCTAGGTTGCAAATTGTCAACAGATGTTGCCGTGCGGGGACTTGCTGAATTCGGCCTGAAGTTCGATTGGGGATCCCGCAGCCTTTATCGATTTTGCGGGCGAGGACTAAGGGGATTCCCTCGTTCCGTGGGCTGCCCTTGAGGTTTCAACCGACATGGCACGATGGGTCTTGGTGCAAACCCCAGTCGATAGGGAGTCAAAGGGAGTCAAAATGCCGGCTGACAGGCCGTCTTGCTCGCCAATCTCGCGTACACCCTACTTGGAATCACTCGTTTCGCGGTCGACTTCGAGAATCGGAATCCGAGTGTGGGCGTCCGGTAAACAGCGAAGTTTCGCTGGAACTGGATCTATGCTTGGGATGGATCGTCAGGTGGGTTTCCACCGTGTTGTCGAATCCAGCCCTGTTTGCTTAAGAAAAAGCTAGATTCGAGTGTTGGCAACGGCTGATATTCATTTCGGTCGCGAAGGATCGTGGGTAAGCCGAGCCGCTTTCCCTCCTTTTTCAGATGAGGCGACAACGCCACGGATTGTTTGAAAGTTTCTCATCCATGCCTTGGGGATATTCAAAACAGGAACTCTTCGCAAAAGCCCTGACGACGTCGGGGTGCGGAAGTCTTCTGCGCCGATGCCCCACCTGGCGGGGGGTGCTGATCCTCAACTATCACCGGATCGGTGACGGCTCGAATTCGTTGCTCGATCGCGAACTCTGGAGCGCCTCGATCGAGGACTTCGAATATCAGGTCCGCCGGGTTTCCCTCGACTTCGATGTCATCGGGCCGAACGATCTGACGCACGCGTTCAATCAGCGGCGTGGTCGGTATGTGATGCTGACATTCGACGACGGCTATATCGACAACTACGAATTCGCCTACCCTATTCTCAAAGCCTTCAACACCACTTGCGTCTTCTTCCTGACAACCGGATTCATCGACCAGCGGAGTGTTCCCTGGTGGGATGAGATCGCCTGGATGGTTCGCACCTCGCGAGGGAGTGGTCTTGCTGCGAGCGAATGGATTCCGGAACCAATCGCTTTCGACGAACCCGATCGTCAACGAGCCGTGAAGCTGCTGCTCAAACGGTACAAGATCCTCAACGGCAGCCGCACCAAGGCCTATGTGGAGTATCTAGCTGATGCTCTCGGAACGGGACGGGCCCCGACGGAGATCGGCGACCGCTTGTGGATGGATTGGAACCAGATCCGGGAGATGCAGCGGGACGGAATGGTCTTCGGAGGCCATACCTCGACGCATCCAATTCTCGCCAACCTCTCTCGTGCCGAGCAGGATGTGGAGATCGGAACCTGCCAAGCCCGGCTTACGGAAGAGTTGGGGCACCCCTGCCGATGGTTCAGCTTCCCGGTGGGGGGGCGCGGCAGTTTCAACAACGACACACGCGAGCTTCTGGCCTATCACGGCTTCGACTGGTCGTTCACCTATTTTGGTGGCTACGGCCAAGCCGCGAAGCTCGACCCGCACGCCGTCCCGCGCACAGCCGTGGAGACGCATGTCACCCGGGATCTCTTCGACGCGATCCTGACCCTCCCGCAGTGCTTCACACGCGGTTGAGCTCCAGCTTCACCTACTTCGCAGCCTTGGGCACGACCCAGATGTTGCGGAAGCGGACCTGGTTGCCGTGGTCTTGTAGGAAGATGGGGCCGGGCGTGGGGCCTTCCCGGTTGGGTGCCGCTGTTGTCGCCTTGGGAACTTTGACGTTCTTGTGGATCAGCACACCGTTGTGCCGCACGTTGACGACGGCGTCGCTGGTCTTCTTGCCCGCTTCGTCGAATCTGGCTGCGGTGAAATCGACGTCGTAGGTCTGCCATTGGAGCGGGGGATAGCACATGTTGACCGCAGGGGATGCGACTGTGTAGATACCGCCGCATTCGTTGTCCTTCCCTTCCAGGCCGAATGAATCGAGGATCTGCACTTCATGTCGGCCTTGGAGGTAGAGGCCACTATTGCTGCGTCCCTGGCCCGACTTTTTCGGTGCATACGAGAGCATGAACTCGAGGTGCATTGAGAAGTCCTCGAAAGTCGGCTCGCTGGTCGCCCCCTGCATCAGCCAACCTTCCGGAGAAACTTTGCCACCGGGGAATTTGTTGGTTCCCTTGTCGTCAAACAGGACCACCGCCCCTTCCGGCGGTTGGGCATTCAGCGTGGGGCTGGTGCGTGACACCTTCTTCAATTCGCCGATCGTATCTCCCTGGCTGTTGACCACCTTCAACATGCCGCCGAAAAGTGTCGCGGCTAGTTCATCCCCGCGGAATGTGACGGTATCGCCTTCCCGGGTGGCGTCGACCTCGTGTCGGCGAGTGGTGTCCCAGCCATCTCCCGGCAATCCCAGCGGGTAGCCGACCAGGTGAAACTTGCCATCCCCCTTGGCGATGATCTGCACCCCAACGGGGATCTTGGCGTCTTCGATGGTGACGTCGCCGAGGTACTCCCCCTGAAAGGCGAAATCGGCATCGACCTTGGTGGGATCGGTTTCTCCATTGGCCCACGAGCGGGAAGTCAATCCCCAACTCATCGCCAGCAGGCAAACGCCAAGCGTCATCACCCTGGAGAACATTTCTGTCTTGGCCGAGCCGCAAAGAGAGCGGAGTGTCATTTGATGAACCATGCGTCGATCCTCGGGGCAGTCAGGGAGTGAGTCGTGAAGAAGGGATGGGCGAGACCGGCCCGACGGATGGCAAACATCTTGAGGGGGTCTCGAATGGGCAGCATGCAGTCGTTCGAGTGTGAAAACAAGATGTCGGGCGTGGCTTGCGGTCGGGAGCTGGGAATTCCCTGAGGAGGGAGTGGATCGTCGATCGGGCCGTTCTGTCCCGGTTGGCAAGAAACCGGGAAGCCGTGTACCCTTGAAAGTTCACTGCCGATTCAGACTCTCCCGCTCCCGCAATCTCCCAGGACTCCTGCGATGGTCGACTTTGGAACACAGGAAGACAACTCCCGGCGCAAGAAGATCGCCAACGAGTGGTGGAAGAAGGGGACTGAGGCGATGTCCAAGCAGAATTGGGACTTCGCCATCGAGATGTTCGGGAACGCCGTCCAATTCTTCCCCGAGTTCCTCAACTATCGGCAGGCGCTTCGCGGTGTGGAGGAAAAGAAGTACAATAACAATAAGTCCGGCGCGAAAATGGTCTTTCTCAAGGTCAACAGCCTTCGCGGTCGCGTCAAGAAGGCGCGTGCCGCAAAGGACTGGAACGAGATGGACAAGGCCGCCGAAGAAGGGTTGACGCTCAATCCCTGGGATGGCCAGTTCAACCACGATGTGGGCGAAGCATGTCGGGAACGCGGCTTCGAGGAAATGGCCACGTGGGCCTATGAAAAAGCGGTCGAGGTCGACCCGGAGAACAAGGCGTTCCTCACTTCCCTCGCGGATATCTACGAGCAACGCGGCAACTACCAGGGGGCGGTCGGTATCTATCAGAGGCTGGCGCGGCTGGAGCCGCTGAATGGTTCCTATCGATCCAAGATTACCCAACTTGGGGCCAGCCAGACGATCGATCGCGGCGGCTACGAGAAGGCCAAAGACACGCAGGAGATGAAGCGGGGTTACGAGCACGACCGGCTGTCGAAGACTGAGGATGCCGACGGCCCGGGGATGTCGGTCGAGGCGGATCTCCAGCGTCAGATCCGCAAAGAGCCGGAGAATGTCGGCCACTACATTAAACTCGCCGAGTACTACCGTAAGGAAGGAAAGCTCACTGAGCAGGCTGAGATCCTCAAGAAGGGCCTGGATCTCTCCAACGACCCCAACCTCCGCGAACAGTGGGAGGACGTCGAACTGGTGATTACGAAGCGGCAGCTCGATCAGTTCAAGGACGCCGCCACCAAAGGGAATGCCGAAGCCAAAACCAAGGCCGTGGAATTGGCCCGGGAACTGATCGCCCGCGAGGTGGATGTCTTTACCCGCCGGATCGACCGCTATCCCGCCGATCTGAAGATCAAGTACGAATTGGCGGAACGCTACTTCCGGCTCAAGAAGTATCAGCAGGCGATTCCTCTCTACCAGCAGGCGGCGAACGATCCCCGCCACGAGGCGACCGTGTTGGTGAATCTCGGGAAATGCTTTCTGGCGGAAAACCGGAACGATCTGGCCCGCCGTCAGTTCGAGAAGGCGGTCACCAAAATCAACCATCAGGACACACCGGATCCCTACAAGGAATGCCACTACATCCTGGCCCGCCTTTATGAGCAGGCCAAAGACAATCCTAAGGCGGAAAATCACTACAACGAAGTTCTTGCGGTCGACTACAGTTATAAAGATACCCGCGAACGGCTGGAGAAGTTGCAGGGGGCGGCGGGCTGAAATGTTCTTGGTACGTGGGCGGGTAAGGCGGGTCGTCACTTCGTGGCTGTTTCCGACGATGGCGAAGTCGAGGATGAGCCCACCTTGTTTGGACTTTTCCGTGACCCTCCGCCGGCGGTGGCGATCGTGCCGCGCGGTTGACGGCCTCTGGCCGCCAGCAAAGTGAAAATTGCTGATTGCATGCTCAAGGGCGGAGTGGTGATGTAAGGCGGTTGAGACTTGGAGGTAATCCTCCGTGTCGTGTTTCCGGAATCGCCCCTGCAACCCCTCGGCAAACGGGATGTCACCATGAGCAGCTCTGAGCGGGCGTTGCCGGAGAAATCACCCACCTCCGGTGAAAATACAGCGTCCTCCCCGCAGTCCACCAATCTCTCCTCCGCCACGACGGCCTTTCCCGTTACGGGCAAGATTGAAACCCATGTGCCGTCGATCGCGCGCCGGTTTCCGTGGCTCATTCCGGCGGGTGCGATCGCATTCGCATTGATCGCCGTTTGGTATCTCGGGCCGTGGGCGGTGCGCTCGCTTAATACGATCTCTACCGACGACGCGTACGTCGACGGTCATGTCACGTTTGTGGCACCACGTGTCGCCGGGCAGGTACTGCGGGTGCTCGTCGACGACAACATGCGTGTCAAACGGGGCGACCTTCTGGTGGAGATCGACCCAGAACCGTTCCGCGTGCAGGTGGCTATCAAACGAGCGCTGGTCGATGTCGCGGAGTCGGATTTGGTGGCGGCCCGCACCCAGGTGGAGGCCTATGTCGGGCAGGCGCGGAGCGCCAAGTTTACCCTCCTGCATGCGATCGAGAATGTCCAGAACCAGATCGCCTTGCTGAGGTCTAACATGGCTCAACTCAAGGTGGCCGAGGCGACATTCACACTCGCCGACCGGGATTTCGAGCGAAACAAGCAGTTGCTGGAAAAGAATGTCATCACTCAGGCCGACTTTGATTCGTTCATGGCCAAACGCGACGAGACACGCAGCCGGGTCGACAGCGCGTCGGAGGTTGTCCAGGAAACTCGGGCTAGCCTCGGTCTGCCGATCAACAAGGAGAATCCCCTTGATGTGCCCGCCGATCTTCCCCAGACGTTTTCACTTGTCAGGGAATCGCTCGCCAATCTGCTGCAGGCGGCGGCGCTATTCGGTTACAAGCCGCGATCCTGGGATCTGACTCCCGACCAGGCGGTCGCCGAGTTCTATCAACTCGATGCCAAGGGGGATATCGACCGCATCTACGCTTAGCTCATTCCCAACGCGCCCCTCATCAAGCAGTCCGAAGCCAAATTGATGCAGGCCAAGCAAGATCTGGCCCTCGCGGAACTCGATTTGAAGTATTGCCGGGTGGTCAGCGAGATCGACGGGGTGGTGACCCGGCGCAACGTGAATCCCGGGAACTTCGTGCAGGTCGGCCAGAGTCTGATGGCCATCCGCTCGCTCAAGGAGATCTGGGTCACCGCCAACTTCAAGGAGACCCAACTCGCCGAACTGCGAATCGGCCAACGGGTTCAACTCGAACTCGATATGTATGGCGGCCGACAGAAATTCAATGGGCGGATCTCGGGCTTTTTGATGGGGACCGGACAGACGCTGGCCCTCCTGCCGCCGCAGAACGCCACGGGGAACTTCATCAAGATCGTCCAGCGGCTTCCGGTGAGGATTGAACTGATCGACTACGATCCCGACAAGGTGCCGATCTTCGTGGGAGTCTCGGTGGTCCCCTATGTTTACTACAGGGAGCCGCCCACCGGCCCCGACGCAGGTCGGATCCTCCAGCCATTCCAGAAACTTCCAGAGGGGCCGCCGGTTCCGACACCAGATTCGCCCTGACAACAGGTACGCCCAAAAACACGTTGTGGATGGATGATGGAGACTGGAGTTCCGTATGACGACAGCGGTTGTTTCCTCTGCACCGACATTGGCGATCCACCGGGTCTTCAATCCGTGGATCATCGCGGCGGTCGTGGTGATCCCCACCTTCATGGAAGTGCTCGACACGACGATCGCCAACGTCGCCCTCCGCTACATCGCCGGTGGTCTCTCGGCGGCGGTGACCGACAGCGAGTGGGTCATCACCAGTTATCTCGCCGCCAACGCGACCGTGTTGCCGATCTCGGGATGGCTTTCGAACCGGCTGGGGCGACGGAATTATTTCTTGGGGTCAATCGCTGTCTTCACCATCGCTTCCGGCTTCTGCGGCATGGCGACAAGTCTGGAGCAACTGATCTGCTTCCGGATCATCCAGGGACTGGCGGGCGGCGGGTTGCAACCTTCGAGCCAGGCGGTGCTGCTGGATTCCTTTCCAACGGAAAAGCAAGGCTCGGCGATGACGCTGTTCGGCATGGCCGCACTCATCGCTCCGATCATAGGGCCGACCCTGGGGGGCTATCTGACCGTGAACTATGACTGGCGGTGGATCTTTTTGATCAACCTGCCGATCGGGCTGGCGGGCTTCCTCGCGGCGGCCGTTGTTCTTCGGGATCCCGAATATCTGAAAGTGCAGCGCAAGGCCCTTCTTAAAGAGGGGCTACGGCTCGATGTGATTGGGCTGGGCCTCCTGGTGCTCGCGATTTCGTCGTGGGAGGTCATTCTCAGCAAGGGTCAGGAATGGGATTGGTTCGGCGATCCCTTCTGGCGCGTCCAGACGCTGGTGGGATGTTTTGTCATCGGCATGGGGTTGTTGATCTGGCGGCAATTGAGAATTTCGCGTCCTTTGATCAACCTCAAGCCGCTGGCCGATCCCAACTTCGCGGTCTGCTGCGTCATCTGCTTTTGCGCCTATGCTGTGCTCTACGGGGCCAGTACCACGCTGCCGGGGATGTTGCAGGCCCTCTACGGCTACGACGCGTTGGCTTCGGGACTGGTCCTCTCGCCGTCGGGTGTCTTCGCGATCATCACGATCCTGATCACCGGGGCGATCTTCGCGCGGGGTGTCGACTCGCGGTGGTTTATCGCGGGAGGGTTGCTGCTGATGGCCGCCGGCTGCTACTGGATGTCGACCATGACTCTCGACATCAGCCCGTGGCAGGTGGTGTGGCCCCGGGTGGTGATGATCATGGGGTTGTCGATGATGTTCGCCCCCCTGAACGTGGCCGCCTACCATTACATCCCGCGGGAACTGCGGGCCTCGGCGGTGGGCCTCTTCGCGTTGCTGCGAAACGAGGGGGGGAGCGTGGGAACATCCATCGCGCAGACGATGGAGATCCGGCGGGAGCAGTTCCACACGACCCGCATGGGCGAGTTTCTCGATCCCCTCAACCCGGCGGTGACGGATTTCCTCCGGCAGACATCGATCTACTTCCAGTCGTTCACGGCGGATTCGGCCGAGGCGCAAGCCATGGCCCTCCAGGCCTTGTCCAACCAGCGGCAGATCCAGGCGGCCTCGCTGGCCTACTTCGATGATTTCTACCTCTTCGCCGTCCTGGCCATCTCACTCCTGTTGCTGCTGCTCTTCATGAGGAAGTCGGCTCCGGAGAAGGGGGCGCACACCGCCGCCGAATGACGAGAGCTGAATGACAAAATCAGAGGCCAATCCCCGGCGATACCAGAGGATTGCAACGCTCCGTGCTTCTCAGCACGCACCTCTTGCTTTGCCTGAGGCTTGGATTTTGTCGAACGTGTCGTCGATGGGGAGGCTGTTGACGTGTCTGGTTCCTTCTTGCGCGAGTTGGGCACCGATCTATGTCGATGGCCTTGTGTGAGCGCCCGTTGTCGCGGGCGATGTGGAACCAAACCACTTGAGCACACTGGAAGATGTGATCCGGCATGAGTTTCTTCAGCTCATGATTGGTCACTTCGCACCAATGGCTGGGGGTGAGGAAGGTGAAGCCGATGGCGACTTCGCGGTCGTCGATGTGCCAGTTGCAGTATCTCGACGAGCCGACTAGTTCCCGCGATTGGTTGTCGCCTACGACATAATATGCGCACCCGGTTCCAAGGCACCGACGGAGAATCCCTACCGGTAGCGCGGAGGGTCGGGGTGTGCTTCCGGATCAGAGGATCCGCCATCACTCACGGAAGCGGCTCGAAGTCGTCGGAGCGGATGGGTCGCAAAGTGACCGTCGGGGTTGGTAGGTGGAGTGGAAAGATCGATGGATGGTGGAGTGAGGTTTATCGGTGGGCCAATGGGGTGAATTGTTCGCGAGGCTACCACGGGCTGTCTGGGACGCTGGGCTTGGACGAGGTCGTCTCTGAGGGGATACACCGTGGGCCTGTTCGATGATCTCGTCGGTGGGAAATGTCGACTTCTGGAACTCATATCGCCGCCCGTGAACCATGTCATTGAATGATGCTACGTCTTGAAAAGTGGTGGAGGCTTGAGTCTCCCGGGACTCACACCAATTGGCTTGAAATCGAAATTACACCCAGGGCCACCCGGTGAGCTTCCAATGTGAGGCATTGATTCAGTCCACGCCCAGATCGAGCCGTCGGTTGTTTGCGGGCCGGGTGTGTGAGGGATTGCCTGACAACGTTTTTCACATTGCCGACAGGCTTGATCGAAAAATGGGCAAGTGATGTGTGCTAAGCTGACAAATTGGCATGCTGGCACGTCGCACAAAATTCTAAAATTAGAAATTGCATACAGTGGGCACAGTCAATAAATTACTGTCAATTCACAGTAGTCGGAACTTTTGATCACGGCATTTGTGCATGACACCAACTTCCAAGAATTGTCAATTCAATTGACTAAAATATCATCTTTGACGGAGCGTGTTTCGCTCGCGGTGAAGGCTGTTCGATCTTCTTCATCTCGTATTCGGAAAGTTCGAGAAAATGCCAAAGCGGAACGGGTTCACGCTCATTGAATTGCTGGTGGTCATCGCAATCATCGCGGTCCTCATTGCTCTTCTCTTGCCTGCGGTGCAACAGGCACGCGAATCAGCCCGGCGGACGCAGTGCCGCAACAATCTCAAGCAGATCGGCTTGGCATTGCACAATTACCATGATGTCCATCGGCAATTTCCCTTTGCAGGGTTCCCTCAGATCGGCACGGGAGCGACCATGATTAAGTCCGCTTCGTGGGTAGTGCGCGTCCTACCCATGATGGATCAGGCCGCTGCCTTCAATACCCTCGATTTCAACAACACCAACGACTTCACGGGTCAGGACGGCGTGGCCCGTAACTGGGTCACCATGACAACGTTGCGCATCGGTGGCATCAACTGTCCTTCGAACCCTTTGCCAACGACCCGCTCGCAATCACCAAGCGGTCCGACGGTGGCCGTTGTGACAGAGGCAGTGGCAGGGGCTATTCAGATCAGCGATTACGTTGGCATCTCCGGAACGGCCGGAGATCCCGCATTGAACTACGCGCCAACCACGCCCAGTTCCAACACTTATGGGATCGGGACTTACAATGGGATCATTATCAATGCGGGTGTGGCTGGGGTTCCCCCCGTTGATTTCACCAAGGTCACCGACGGGACTTCCAACACCGTGATGGTGGCAGAGCAGGGTAGGCCCGATCCGACTTGCTCAAATCTGAATAACGGCTTGGGCGACTGCCGAGCCTTTGGTTGGGCTGGCGGTATGTGGAGTGCTGGATGGGGCGCATCGGGTAATTGGTGGCATGGCATTACGACTGTCCGTAGTCGAATCAATGATCCGATTCTGACAACCAGTTCCAGTTATCCCTACTATCGAAACACGAAGATCATGTCGCAGCATACCGGAGGTGTTCATGCCCTATTAGCGGACGGTTCGGTCCGGTATTTTTCCGAGAACATCAACTTCCAGACTTGGGTGAACCTGAACTCAAGGGCGGATGGTGTCCCATTGGGTGAGTTCTAGAGTTCGAGCCTTCAAGGGCGGAAAAATTCCGCGAATCACAATGCCCGGCCGTCACGTCTTTCATGATGACCGGGCTTTGTTGGATGACAGGGGATTGGCCTCGTTTAGACATGATGGCGTCATGGTTGCGGTTATTACGCAGTGCCGTCGTAGGTGATGCTTCTGCCAGTTTTCTTTCGCGAGCACAGGATTGCTTTGAGCATGAAGTCGCAGATAAAGTTTCGTATCCCGCTTGCTGTGAGTCTTTTGTGCCTTCAGCTCGCCGTGTCAGGTTGTGGGAACAACGGCGAGGGATTCACGCTCGCGCCGGTCGATGGAAGAGTCGTTTTGGACGGCAAGCCGGTCGCCGATGCGTTGGTGAAGTTCGATCCCTCCAAGGGGCCTAGTTCCCATGTGATGACCGATGCCTCGGGCCAGTTCACATTGTCGACCACGTCCTCCAAGGGCGCGGTCGTGGGGAGCCACTCGGTGATTGTGACTCTCGGAGTTCCGACTCGTAGCGAACAGACTCCCCCGATCGAATCAGGCGTACCCAAGGAAACTCCAATGACGGTCGATTCGTCCGTCGATTACCAGTTTGACGTCCCTTTCGCAGTTCAAGAGGGCAACAACAATATCGAATTGGATCTGGCCAAAGCCAAGAAGCTTACGAGGTGATTCGAGTGGTGGATATCGCAAAAAAGTCACTGATTGCCTATTTCCAGGTGGCCTCCGTACCGCAGGAAGAAGAGCGGAGGTCACAACGAGAAGACCGCTCTCATGATGCTACTGCTAGGCGGGATTCGATCTGAGAACTCCTGACAAGATCCGTTCCGCAGCGTTCGGAAGCAGATGAGGCTTTCGGCGAGGATCAGGAACGTTTCGTGGATATCGGACCGCCTCTCGAAACAGACGCGGACTCGGCGGAATTGATGCAGCCAGTTCACGGTGCGTTCCACCACCCGGAGGTGCTCGTCCAGTCCGCTGCCGTGTTCGGTGTTGCGTTTAGCCAGGTGCGGCCGGAACCTCTGCTGGCGAAGTTCCTCCCGGTGGGATTCCGAGTCGTAGGCGCGGTGGACATAGAGCGAGTCAGCGTGTTGCCGGGGATGCCCCGGTTTGCCGACGACGGACGGAGCCTGGTCAATCAACGGCGGCAGTTGCGTCACGTCATAATTGTTCGCTTCCGTCACGAAAGCTTTCAAGGGAATACCTCCGGCGTCCGTCAGGAGGTGGTGTTTGCTTCCCGGCTTCCGCAGATCCGTAGGGTTTGGGGCGGTCTTTTCACCCCCCCCACGGCCCGCACCGACATACTGTCGACTGCGGCTCGCGATCGGCCCATCCGATCCGCCGCACGCAATCACCGCAGCAACCCCACATGCAGCCGATCCCAGCCGCTGGCCGCGTGCCCGTCCCGCAGTCGCCGTCAGCAGGTCATTCCGGAGCTGCAACCCATCTCTAGGGTGAGCAACTCCAATAGAATGCCGCTCTTGAGGACAAACAGAATGCTCGTCAGGGCTCCGCGATCATCGACCGGTGGTCCACCGCCTTCGGGATGAGGCCCACGTTTCGGAATCAGCGGTTCGACCGCACTCCACAGGTCCTTCGAGACCAATGGCTGAACCATGATGAAAAGGCTTGCTGAACGACACAGATTCCCAACCCTCTTCTTTCCATGGTCACCAACCGGTTTTGATAGGCACCCTTAGAGTGGAATCCCTTCAATCTCCGCCACGAACCGACCGGCGTCTCTGGTCAGGAACGCACTCATCACCTCGAACACGGCGTCACTGAAGCCGCCGACGTTCAGGATGTCGCTGCGTTCTGGGGCCTGCGTCGTCTGGTTTGGCTGCAGATCGATGCAGATCAGCTTCGGCCCCGTAATGTTGCCACTCTGGAGCTTAATCTGATTCTGCACGAACTGCTGCCATTCCGTCATCACACCGGTTGATCCATTCGCACCGTAGAAGTACGGCCGACCTTGGTAGACCCAGCTCTCGTTATCACTGACCAGGACGACCCCCGCGAACTTCCGCTTGGCGTAGTTCGCGTTCGCCATCTTGATCGGCAACGAGCAGTCGGTTCCACCTCCACCGTACTTCGCCAGTCGATCCGCCAAGCTCAGGATCGAGTCGGATGGATCGATCTTCACATCATAGGCCTGCGTATCGAACGGCACGACCACGCTCTCCGGGTTGCGCCGGAGGATGGCCGCCGCCACGAGGGCCGCGACATCCACACACCGCATCTTTGTCGTACTGCCGTGGCCTCGGTGGCCCGTGACCGGCGACTGCATCGAACCCGACACGTCGAGACCGATCACGACCGGTCCCGGCAGTTCCGGCACGTTGCCGCAGGCGATCTCCGCCGCCTTGTGCAGCGCGGTCTTGATGGCCTGAGGCACGTCATCGGCCGCATAGAGGTACGCCGCGAAGAACTGGTACGGAAATTGACGCGACCGACGGATTTCATTCTCATCCGTCAACCGGGATGCTACCGCTTTCACGGTCTCCCCATCTTCGAAGACACCGTGACGCTGCAACGTGTTCAGGTTCATCCGCAGTGCCTGTGGGCCCATTGACCGGGCGATCGCCGCCCAGACCTTAGGACCCTTCGCCGTGTCGGCTAGCAAGTCCCACCGTGCGTGCAGATTGTCCAACAGCGCGATCTGCTGCTCAGCCGTTTCTGCAGTCCGGAACGCGACCAACAGTTTCACCTGCTCTGGCAAGTCGACTTCGCCCGCAGGCGTCCACTTCGCGACCTCCTTGTCCGTCAGCCAGCCGAACAGTGCCCGACGACTGTTGTCTGACGGCGTCGGTCGTGCCATCCGCAGGATATCCCGCAGCGATGGATCGTGACCGATCGATGCCGACAGCAGCTTCTCCGGCGACGCCGTGTTCAACCACCGCTGGAACGCGCGCTGCAGTGAACTCGACAGGCTTTTCTTGCCGAACTGCCCCGAGCGAATCATCTGGAACAGCGTCCGGAGGACGCGGCCGTTGTCGATCACGCGGTCGAAGACCTGATGAAACAGAACAGTGTCGCGTGCGGCGAGCGTCGCGAGCAGTGCAGCTGGCATGTCCTTCAGGTAAGCCCGCTCGCGAGAGTAGACCGCCAGCTTTGCCAGGAACACGTTGTCGTTCACCTGGGCGATTAGCGACTTCAGAGTGTCGAGCTGCGTCTCGGCGTCGGTGTGGAAAGTTCCGTTGAAGCAACCCGTCGCCGCAAACTGGGCGAGCGCGTGCTTCGGTCCCAGCGCGTACGCCGGTCCACCGGCTTCATTCCGCACTGTTGCCCGGGGCAACAGTGCCTTCAGGCTTGAGAACAATGACTTGTTGGCCATGATGCAGTCCTCCTTTCGAGGACAATAAAGGTTGTTCCTCCATCCTGCGGCGTGCAGCGAACGAACAACGAGAGACCACCGATCCGACGAAGAAATAAGCAGGCGGGACGCACATTCGTATCGTCCCGTAAGGAAAGAAGTATCCCGCTCGGGCAGTCGGATCACAAAACCCAGACCGCAAGCGGACTAACTGGTATTGAATTGATGTTGATTCAAGGCGAAACCGCTTGACCGCGGCGACAATTGTCGTATTTGCTATTTGGCAGACATGTCGTGCAAAAACGGGTTCGCGGATAGCATCTAGGAAAGTCGAATCAGAACAATTCGATTGCCGACATGCGAAAATTCGGTGAATCGTACATTTCGATCGGCTTTGTCACGCCCAATAGAAAATTGCAAACTGCTGGATTCATTCCATATTGTTGTCGGATCAACAGCGCATTCTTTTTCGTAGTCAGCGACTTGTTGGCCATGATTCGGCCTGCAAGTGAGAGCGGCTCGACGAAGTGTTGGCGAGAGAACTGGCCTTGCGGCCATTCCGATGCTCTATCCCATTGAGCTACTGCTTTCGCAGGCGGGGCTTGAACCCGCAGCCTTCGGAGTGCAATGGACTCCCAGCCGGCAGTCGAATCGAGGATGTTTGTGATATCGTGTTCGCATGGATCCGTGGTGACTGAAAAGGTTCGCTCAAATCGATCCAACGAAAAACTTGACGAGAGCAGCCCAGAAGAGCCTGATCCCGAGGCCCGATGCCAAGCACCGCCGTCAGGGATCGTCCAGATGGAGGGCGATGGACTCCTGGCGTGGCCGTTGGACGTGTCAAAGATACTCGACGAAGTTGTGGGCAGAGGCTTTTTTCCTCAGCCAACGGCAGTGCCGCTGGCTGAGGTCCGGCCCCATGCGTGCTTGCGAGGGGGGGCCGGGCGGGATTCGAACCTGCTAGACCATGGACTCCGCACCGGCAGTCGAGTGTCACTCTTCAGGATTTAGACAATCATTATGATTCCGACGAAGTGGAGATGAGAGGACTCCCTTGCGGGAAGTCTCGCGCGTTTGCCATTCCGCCACAGTCGATCACTCGACTGGTGGGATTCGAACCCACAAGTTCTTTCGAACACAAGATCCATGAACTCCCATCGGGCAGTCGAAACCAAAGCAACCCGGATTGACGAAGTGATGGCCAGAGAATGACGTGCTCTACCCAACTGAGCTACAGCCACCATATGAGAAGGGCGGCTGGTGGGACTCGAACCCACGACCACGAGGACCTAAACCTGTACTCCGAACCGGCAGTCAATCCGTGTTTCCAATGACCAGGATCCAACGAAGTGTTTGCTGAGACGCCGTCCTTACCAAGCGGTGAAGCTTGGCAGTGGACGCGCGATCGTCATCTGCAAGAGACTCGGATCGCTTCACGCCGTCGGTCGCCCGACGTTTGCTACCTTAGGGCCGTGATAGTTTCGGGTAGTCCCAACCGGCAGTTGGATCAATGGCCTGTTGTTTCGCTGAAAAGCCCCAACGAAGTTTCGCCGAGATATCGTGCCTTGCAGCACACGTTGACAGCGTGTTGATGGAATCCCGACAGGCAGTTGAGGCACTCCCTATGACACGCACAACGAAGAAATGGTTCGGACGTTTCACGTTGTAAATATGTAGTCTGAACCGGCAGTTGATTGCGCCAAGACGCCGGTGGGAGTCGAACCCACTGGATGCGGCTTTGCAGGCCGCCGTCACGCCGTGTGACTTCAGCGTCATTAACCCTCTCGAATCTTTCTTGCTTTATCTTCGATCAGTTCTGCCAACTCTGACTGAGATAATCCCGGAGGAAAGCTAATGGCGAGGGTCTGCCCGTTTACTGACCATGACAACTTTTGGTTCTTTCCCTTCATCTTGATTGTCTGTTGACCGGGTCGACGACAAAAAGGTACGTCGTGAAGCAGGCCACTCAAACTGCTGCATGAAACCCTTCGCTTTTCAATTTCATCCGGCCAGAGACTATCATTCTCCGGAGCCAACCAAACTGCTGTTGCTAGCTGTTGAATCCATCCGATTGGGAAGCCGAGTGGCGTGCCGAGATGCAGAATATTCGCACCGTCTTCTCGTGGCTCAGTCAGGTTTATGCTCTCGGGAAATGTTGCCTCATGTAGAAGCTGGCATCGCAGGTGAATGTAAAGAATATCTTCCAGAGGAGTCGGCTTTCCGAGGAAAGGGAGCTCGACTTCATACTTTGGCCCCCCTGTGATGACGCCCATCTCATCGTAGATGAAATTCTTGAACGACTCGCCGTCGTCCCACTCACTCTTCGAATACCTTTTTCGAGAAGTTGCAGCGGCGGCAATCAGAACTTGGATAAAAGCACCCTGCACTCGGTTGGCTGCAAAAAGGATCCGAGCATCTTCAAGTCGATCGCGAATACTCATTCCAACTCTCCCGGCGGTATCTTGTTCAGACCGCAAGTCTAGTCAACGTCCCTGCCAGGAGTCGAACCTGGTCTACGACCTTCGCAGAGTCGCGTGCGTCTACCACACTCCAAGGACCAACAGTGCTCAACCGAGGAATTGAACCTTGACTTGCGGTTTCGAAGACCGCCGTGCGTCCGGCACACTCGTCAAGCATTTTCCATTCGGACTACCGCTGTCGGCAGTTAGCACGAGCGTGAGGATTCGAACCCCATCCAGCGGCTTTGGAGACCACCCGCTCTCCCAGGAGCTCGCTCGTGTAAAGCCACCGAGTCCTTCGAAAAGGACTCGGCGGCGGTTGTCATTCATCTAACTTGACGGTCCAGTACGCCTCGCTGAGGAACTTGGACCAGCTTTCGATGCGCACGTCCTGCCGCGCGTACAACGGACGCCAGACCGGTCGGACCGGAGCCTTCCGCAGCGGCATGTGCGCTTCATCCGGCGTGCGGTCTGCCTTTCGCTTGTTGCACTCCAGGCAGGCCAAGACGCAGTTCTCCCAAGTACTGGTGCCGCCGCGTGATCGCGGCAACACGTGGTCAATCGTCAGGTCTTCGCTTTCCGGCTGGAGACCACAAAACTGACACGTGTAGCGGTCTCGCTTGAAAATGTTCCGCCGGCTGAACGTGACCGCGTTCATAGGAACCCGGTCATACTCCGTCAGTGTGATCACTTCCGGGACGCGAATCCGAAACGTCACCGACTGGACGAAGGGCTCTTCCGCAGCAGGAATCAACCTGGCCCAATCGACCCACCTGTACAGTTGGAAGTCGGTGGGATCGACGATCCGCGCGCGTTCCGCTGCCACCAGCGTCAATGAGCGGGCCACGGAGGCGACGCCCACCGGCTGCCAGTTGCGGTTCAGGACCAGCGTCGGTCTTGTCAGCATCGCCACCACGATCTTCTCCTTTTCCATAGGGTGTTCGAACGGCATCGAACCGTCACTTTCGGCTTCACAGGCCGACATGCAGGAACCACTACACCACGAACACCATGCATTCCCGGACTAGGAATCGAACCAGGATCTCCTTGTTAGGACCAAGGCGTGATCTCTATTTCACCATCCGAGAGCGGAAGGAGCGGGACTTGAACCCGCAAGGGGCTTCCGCCCCCAACCGGTTTCCAACCGATGCCCGGCACCAATCGGGAGGCCCTTCCGTTGTCTCTTCAGTGCCTCGACCCGGACTCGAACCCAGAACTTTTCGTTTGAAGCGGGAAATGATCTCCATCTCACCGCCGAGACGTGTAACGTAAATTCTATTCGACAAGGTCGTTGGCATTCGATTCAGATTCATCGTCGGTGCCATCGACATCATTGATCAGCTCAAGTTGCGCATCGAGAAATCCGCATTGATTGCAACGAACCAGCAGGTCAATCACGAATCGCTCAAGGTCGCGAGTGCCAGCTAACTGAAGTGGTTGCTTGCACTCCAGGCACTCGATACACAACTCTCTTAAGAATTCGTTGATCGCATCGACACCAAATGGTTCAATGGCTTCAGTTGCATGTTCTCTCGCTGATAATTCGAGGTTGGCGACTAGACGGAGGTTGAAAAACCTTCCCATGCTGATAAACTCCGGATCCCATCTCTCGGTAATTGCGCGCACAACACCGCAAAGATGACAAAGCAGTCCCGGGACTATCTGATAGAAGCGTTCCTGCAACGCTGCACGATCCTCAACATCAATGAAAGTCAGGTTTAGATTCTCGACTTCCGTCCGGTAGTGCCGATTTGTCGTGACGAGATGCAGTGCTCGGCTCCAATCGCCTTCTAAGCTCCAATGAACTGCCTTGTCGAAGCGCGATTCCCATAGGAAAATGCCATCGCCGAGTTCGGAATATGCTGAGTGCGACAAAGCGGAAGTCGTTATTGATTTCATCCAATCGGGACGTTTTTTAAGTAGATCGCACAAGTCAACGGCTTCAGGGCCTTTTGAAAAGGCCGCTAAAAAGTCGTCGCGATCGGCAAGAATCCACTCGAGCATGAAAAGTTGATCTCGAAGCGGCTTTCGGAGCAGCGCAAATGCGACTCCGACCTTTCCTTTTGCAGCACACTCGATTGACTCGAACAAGAATTGGCACATATCGGAGAGCAACCCATGAACAAGAGTCCGCTCAAGGACTTGCTTAGCTTCATCGGTTCGCCCTGATTTCTGCAGCCATTCGAGGACATGGCCATCATCGATATTCTCAAGCGACTTCCTTTCCGCGTCATCTACTAAGGGAAAACGAATCAAAAATAGTTCTACCTCTTCTCCTCGAACAAGTGTCTCAGCCAATTGATCGTGCAGGAGAAACGCAAGATGATGTGACCACCACAAGCGATGCGGTAGACTGAAGAAATTCATTTGTTATCTCCTGACGTTGTGCTAAGTGGTCTACCCGAAAGAGTATGGTAGTATCTCCAATGCCGCGAAAGGCAAGGGGTTCGAATTGATCCCGATCTTCCGCCTTACCTAAGCGGTGTGCTCCCGGAACACCTACAGACCGTCGTTGTCGAATGATCCCGGATGGAGTCGAACCATCGTCGCCAGCATGTGGGGTTGGTGTCATACCGTTGGACCACGGGATCGCAATGACTGAGGTGGGAGTTGAACCCACAAAATCACCAGGCTCTCGACCTGGTCGCTTTGCCAGTTTGCGTACTCAGTCTCAAGTAGCCGGTCCAGGTGTCACACCTAGCCGTCGAAGCTTATGAGGCCTCGCTGGGCGCTGGCCCACCGGCGTCAGTTCGTTCAGCACTCAAGGCTGACAGCGAATTCGGGCAATTGCAGGCCCCGGTAACGATCCGGGTTCCCCCGCCTTATGGGAGCGGGTCGGGCACCTGCCCCGCCTGCAGTGACCAAGGAGAGAGTCGAACTCCCAAGCCCACAAGGGGGCACGACATTCTGAGCGTCGCGTGTCTACCAGTTGCACCACTTGGACATGTTTGTCAGTGACCCGTGCGGGATTTGAACCCGCGTTACCGGCTTGAGGGGCCGGCTTCCTGAACCGCTAGAAGAACGGGCCGTTCCAAAGAAAGTGCGTCGGGACGGAGTTGAACCGCCAATGCCCGAAGGCGGGTGGGTTACAGCCACTTGAGCACGCCATTGCTCAGCCGACGCAGGGTGTTTCAGTAGCACGGGTGGGAGTCGAACCCACAAACTCACAGAGATTTGAGCTCTGCCGCTTTGCCAATTGCGTACCGTGCCAAATCAGCCCTCTCGATGGGATTTGAACCCGGGCACCTCCCGCAGGGTGGTCCTCCACCGTGACAGGGTGGCGAGCACTCCGGACTGCTCCGCGAGAGGGTAATGGGAATAGCTCAGGTGGGACTCGAACCCACAGCATCCCTGGTTCTAAGCCAAGGTGGTCTGCCAATTGCCTACCGAGCCATGCTTCTATCGATGCCCAACGCGGGATTCGAACCCGCAATCACTCGGCCCTCTTCTCAACAAACACTGAGTCGAGCCGCTCGGCCAGTTGGCGTACCCGGGCGTTAATGGTCCTGGGTGGACTCGAACCACCGCTCTTCTTCTTGTAAGGAAGCTGCCTTCGCCGCTGGGCTACAGGACCATTCTAAATCTCAAAGTGGACTCATCGGGAATCGCACCCGAATCTCCTGTTTGCAGGACCGGCGTCTTCCTGTTGGATCATGAGCCCGAGTTGCTTGTCGTCGCCAAGCGGAAGCCGTGGGACTCGAACCCACAAGCGAGGCGAACTCGCCACCTGTTTTCAAGACAGGGCCCTCATCCAGTCGGACGACTTCCGTGGTCAAGTTGCGGGAGTTGGAATCGAACCAACGCCTCCGGGTTCAGGGCCCAGCATCGCTGCCAGCAGCGACTATCCCGCCATGGATGTCCGTCGAAGGACACAACTCTCATGACAAAGTTCGCGATTTGCGGGGGCAGGAATCGAACCTGCGGACCCGTCGTTCAAAGCGACGGATTTCTACCAGCAGAAACTACCCCGCAATGGGAAGAGGGACGGGTGGGACTCGAACCCACGCGCGGGTGCTTAACAAGCACCTGCTCTGCCGCTGAGCTACCGACCCAGTGAAAAGTGCCCTGTGGGAATCGAACCCACCTGTTCAGCTTGGAAGGCTGACACCTTTGCCGATCGGCCAAGGGCACATGTTCCTGTTCAAGGCGGAAGCCGAGGGACTCGAACCCACAACGGGCGTCTCGCCCGCACCTGCTTTCGAGGCAGGCTCCTCATCCAGCCGGATGACTTCCATTGATGTGAGCTGCGGAGACAGGTGTCGAACCTGTGTCACGACGGTTAACAGCCACCTGCCTGTACCAGCGCGGACTCCACCGCAATCCATGGCAGTCAGCGTGGTCGGCTTTGAACCGACGCTCTCATACGCCCGAAGCACGCGCCTCTTTTCGTTATGAAGAAGAGCCAAACTCTCCCACACGCTGAAACTCGTTCGCGGCCCTTCGCGAACAACATTGCGCCCAGTGGGAGTCGAACCCACACCTCCGCCCTAGCGAGACGGTACGCTGCCGCTACGTCATAGGTGCATTCAATCCTAGCCGAATTGTCAAAGAGCAAATCTGCAGAGCACCGGGTGGGACTCGAACCCACGTTGCCGCATTACGGGTGCGGTGTCTTGGCCGCTAAACGACCAGTGCTAGTCATTCGAAAGGGACCAGACGGACTTGAACCGTCACCTGCTCGGGTAAGAACCGAGTGTGCTGCCGCTAACACCCTGATCCCGTGTGATTGCGATTGGGGCCGGAGGGATTCGAACCCCCGCCGGGCAGATTAAAAGTCTGCTGTGCTGCCGTTACACCACGACCCCGTGAGAGGGCGTGGTGACGTTTGTCTGTCAGGTCTCGTTCCATGATGAACTCCATTAATCGCTCGGGACGGAGTTGAACCGTCGCTCCCGCCGTATCAGAACGATGTGCTTCCGTTACACCACCAAGCGCAGTCGGGATGGCCGAACTCGAACCGGCAGTGCCGGCTCGAAACGACGATTCCGTGGTCCCAGGCCACGTGGGGTGCCGCTCCCCGACATCCCGTCTCTCAGTCAGAACGGTTGGATTTGAACCAACGATCTCCTGGCCCCCAGCCAGGTGCGATACCAGGCTTCGTTACGTTCTGCCGTCATCGATGTGACCCGTGTGGGATTCGAACCCAACTTGCCCAGCGTGAAAGGCTGGTAACCTCACCAGAAGTCGAACGGGCCGTGTGTGTGGACGCACCTTCTCTGTGTTCCGGCGAACCGGATCGATTTGGAGGTGGGCTGGAAGGCGCTCGAATCCTTCTCTCCTAGTCTTCAGCCAGGCGCTAAACCGTCTCAGCTACCAGCCCGTCTGTGTGCGTTGCTCGCGTTCAGCCAGCATTGGCCGTTTGCCAGCGGCAAAACGAAAAAGCCCGGTGTCCTTTGCATGACACCGGGCTTTGGAGAGCTCGCGGAAGGCTAAATGCCGATGTCACGTGCGCAGGGGATACGGACCCTGTTCATTGAACAGCAGGCTGCTACGCAAACCTGTACTCCCCGAGTTGCCAACAAATGGTTGCTGGAGAGCGGGACACACGGGTTGCGCTGCGAGCAAATTCGCCCCGGTATATGACCAACCAGCGGCGAGCTTTCTCGTATCGCTCTGTTTGCAATCGGACATCAGCCTAGAAAGCATCATGATCCGCAAGACCTGTTCGTTCTTCCTGAAACCGGACAGCAACGATGAACACCATCGCCGCCGACGTATAGATGCGCGAACGCTGGCAAATGTTCGCGGAATTTTTGGAGTGTTGGCCGATTATTGAAGGAAGGCTTCGGCACCAGCGACGAACAAGACTCAAATCGCCACTCCGCCATTCACCCGCCCCGCGACCTTCAGCAGGTCGGCCTTCACGTAGAAGATCTTGTGTCCCCCGTGCCATTCGCTGGGGAAGAAGCTCTTCAAGCGGTTGGCCCGAAACCGGACGGGACAGTCGACCAAGCGGTTCTGGTCGTCAAGGGTGTAGTTCCCAGAACGAGTTCGAGTACTAAAACGGTACCTCGGGCCTTGGGAATGACGCCAGCGGAGATTCCACTGGCGTCATTCCTCCGCATCCGGCGAATCCGTCCATTTCCGGCCAAGATTCCTACGAGGCTGACAAAAAATGAACAATAGATACAGCTGGCCATGGTCGCACTCTGCCACAGCGTGCTCCTCAGACAGGGCGATTGCCCCATGATGGGTGGTAGGTCCACGGATTGACAGTCTGGTCGATGTCGCAAGGACGCACGATGACCAGTTCCCCTGGACGCATGCCCGTGAAACGTTGGACTCGCACCATCGTTGCGACCTGAAGAGTCAGAAAGGGCAGGGTGGCGTTGACGTCCTCGTCGGAAACCGGTTTGACGGGCGGCTTCTCCCGAGCCTTGGACTTGCCCAGGCGGATCCCCTCGACGGTACGAAGGGCTTCATAGATCGACGAGGGGATCAGCTCCTCGGAAACCGCCCATTTGAAGATCCGCTTGACCCTGCCGACGCGTTTGTTGACCTCCGAACGACAGAGATCCTGCACCTCGATCATGTGGGTGTGGACGGCCTTGAGTGCCAGTGGTCCGAAGGTGGTCGCCGGTCGATCGCCGTAAAGTTTGTGGACGCAGCGTACGACGAGCCGAAAGTTCGCGACCTCTTTCGGAATCTTTCCGGTCTGGGGTGCGGGCCAGAGCTGCTCCATGAATTTGAGCAGCACCTCGCTGACGAGCAAGACAGTGGATTCCGCACCCTCTTTCGGACGCGGTGCCGACCTCCCTTGGGCCAGCCATTCCGCCAGAAGTCGATCGTACTTTTGACGCGACTCGGGGGTGCCGTGGGGGCCCAAATAATGATCGTGGCCCGAGAGGCGAACGATGGCCTGGCCGGAGGCCTTGTGAAGTGTGTATGCGGGGATGAAAGCCGCTGGACGAGGCATGTGCAGACCCTTTCGGTGAGTTTCTCAGTACAATACTGAGAAACTCCACGGTGAAAGGCCGCACTGTCCAACACAGACAGGTTCGCTAACTTGAGCGTCCGGCAAGACTTACGGAAAGTGTCCCCGAGTGGGTTCGAA
>PNLE01000017.1 GCA_013822855.1 Planctomyces sp. | reverse complement strand
GCCAAGAGCACTACCGCATCAGCGTGAAGCGGGAAACCTCGCTCAACGGACAGAGCGCGGACGGCGTCGTCTCCAATCATCTTCATGACCAGGTGCAGGTGGGTGACATTCTCGAAGTGGGGCCGCCCTGCGGTGAATTCATCCTCGATCCCGCTGTCGCCGCCACGCGGCCGCTGGTCTTCATCGCCGGTGGCGTCGGCATCACACCCCTCCTGTCGATGCTCAACAGCGTGGTACATCACGGGCCCCGGCAGCCAATTCACTTTGTGCAGGCCGCGACCAATCGCCCGCGTCATGCCTTTCATGAGGAACTCGCCACGCTGGCCCACAGCTGCCCGCTACTCACGACCCACGTGCGCTACAGCCAACCCCTGGCAGCCGACCGCCTGGCGGCCCGGCATCACAGCGAAGGGACGGTCGATCGGGCGTTCCTCGACTCGCTGATCGCCAAGTCTCCACCCGGTGCCGAATTCTACTTCTGCGGCCCGGCCCCCTTCATGCGGGTGATCGCCCAGCGCCTTCACGACCACCAGATCGCAGACACCCGCATCCACTACGAATTCTTCGGCCCCAAACTCCAACTCACCGCCGCCTGAACTTCAGGCGAGGTGAATACCGGTCGCGACACACCGTCACTCCTGCATCGGCAACTGCAGCGTGAGCCGCTTGTCGCCGCGGAGAACCTCCACCGCAATGCGGTCGCCGGGGCGATGGGTCGTCAACCCGTGCTGGAACAGATCCGACTCGCGGGTGAACTCCGTGCGCCCGTCGTATGAGACCACGATGTCATCCTTTTGAAAGCCTGCTTTCTTGGCGGCTGCGTGTGCCCCGTACTCGCCCACATGCTTCACCTTGAGGGCCAGCCCCGATGACGGGATGCGCGGCGAGGCCCGCTCCTCGTCCGTCAGATCCAACAGGTACATTCCGCCCGTCGTCATCCGCCTAAAGCCCCACGACGAGGCCCGCCACGAGATATCGCCCGCCCGTCGCCAGCCAGCTGGGAGGGTGAGTTTCAGCTCCCGCGTATTGCCGCTGCGGCGGATCTTGGCCACGACCACGCCCCCCTCGGGACTGGTCTGCTGCAAGACCCACTGGACGTCGGCCATCGACAAGAGTGGCTGCCCGTCGAGCGACTGGATCTCGTCACCCTTCTGGAAGCCCGCTTCCGCGCCCCACGAACCCGGCACCACTTCCTTCACGGTCGCCCGTTCATGGGGATCCAGCACCAGCCCGATGGAGGCCGGGTGCGGATAAGGGAAGATCAGCTCTTCCGGGAACGGCTCGGAGCGGGTGCGATGCAGCACGCGCTGGGCATCGCCGATCTGATGGCAATGAATGCAGCTCTTGACGACATTGCCGGAGTAATCGAGCCGCGAGCCATATTGCGACTTGAGTGCGGGGAGTTGTTCGGGAGTGGCGAATTCCGGCGGCGCACCCCGCTTGCCAGCGAGTGACGACTTTACATCCTTGAAGGCCGCATGCAGTTCGAGCGTTCCCTGAAGAGCCTTGGCAAGTCCCTTCAGCGAGACATCACCCACCCACTCCGTCCGGTGCGAGCGGGTGCCGAAGCGGCCGTAGATCGTCTTGTCGGCGTTCAGGAAAAAGACGGCGAACGATTGATCCGTATCGAACTGGAATAGCGAAAGATCCAGCCCGTTGGTGCCGACGATCCGCACACAGACGAACTGTTCGAGCAGTGGCCGCACGACCGGATCACTCTCGACGAGATCGTCATCGAGCTTCACGCATTCCTCGCAGGGAATGCAGCGCAGCACCACCACGAGGGGCTTGCCGGTCTTCTTGGCCAGTGCCAAACCGCGCTCGAGATCGTTGTAGATCCAGAAGCCCTCGGCTTCGACCTTGGCCTTGTCGGCCCGCACCTTCTCCTCGCGCGTCGGCTTGGCCTGAGCGAAAGCCAACAAGGGGATCGATCCGTGAACCAACACCGCCAATGCCAACAGCAGTCGAATGTCGCACCGCATGATGCCCCCTCCCGAAGGATTCGCCACAGCTGCTCGGTCACAGCCGTCTTGGGTGGTAGGCGTACCCCGTTGGGAACGGAATTGCAAAATGATTCGGTTCCGATGCGCGCCGCGGCAAACTTACGAAGGCGTCGCCGTCTTGTTGAGGATCTGGCGGATGACGGCTTTCGACCGGTCGCGCTGGCCTTCGCGCATCACGCCTTTGAGCACAATGCGGTGCGCCAGCACGGGGCCGGCGAGGGCCTTCACATCGTCGGGAATCGCATAGTCGCGCCCACTGATGAACGCCAGACTCTGCACCGCCCGATAGAGCGTGATCGCCCCGCGCGTGCTGACACCCAGTTGCAGTTCCTCGTGGTTCCGCGTCGCGGTCACCAGATCGAGGATGTAATCGTTGATCGAATCCTCGACCTTCACCTCGCGCGTGGCGAGCTGCAGTTGCCGCAACTCGTCCCCGGTGATCACCGCTCCGATGCGGTCGACCGGCTGGCCATTGCGATGATGAACGAGGACATCCTTCTCGACATCGCGGGCGGGATAGCCGATCTCGATGCAGATCATGAACCGATCGAGCTGGTTCTCGGGAAGGGGATATGTCCCCTCGAACTCGAACGGGTTCTGCGTCGCCAACACGAAGAACGGAGCCGCCAGCGGATAGGTCGTCCCCTCGATCGAGACCTGCCCTTCGCTCATCGCCTCCAGCAGCGCGCTCTGGGTTCTTGGCGTGGTGCGGTTGATCTCGTCGGCCAGCAGCACGTTGGTGAAGATCGGCCCCTTGCGGAACTCGAAGTTCCCCAGGTTGGGCAGATAGACGCTCGACCCCAGAATGTCGCTGGGAAGCATGTCCGGCGTGAACTGCAACCGCGTGAAGGCGCAGTCAAGACTCTTCGAGATCGCCTTGGCCAGCGAGGTCTTGCCGACGCCCGGCGCGTCTTCGACGAGTAGATGACCCTCCGCCAGGAGCGCGACCAGCGATTGCCGCACGGGTTCGGGTTTGCCAAGCAGCGCCAGGCCGATGTTCTGTTCGAGCTTGGCGACAAGTGCGTGAAGGTCAGCCACCCGTGGTTCCTGTCTGCTGGGAGTTCTCGCGGATCGAGTCGAGGAAAATCGTCATTGTCATGGAAGGCAACGGTCATGCCCAACCATGTCACTGAAACATTGAGCGGTATCTTAGAACCGCCGACGCCCCCGCTGCCACCACGGAGCGCTTTTCTTCGTGTGAAGAATCGATGTGAACCGGGAGGGGAGGAGCGGGGAAGGGAAGAAGCCAGAGGGGAGGGAAGTCGAAAAGCCAAGAAGCCGGAAAGCCACCAAACACAAACATCAAATACCAAACACCCAACATCCCCCCTTCCCGTTGCAACAGCCACTCCGTCTTGCGAGTCTCATAGCGGAATCCATCGCTTCCCAGCAGACCGGATGCGTCTAGTCAGGAACCCACCCATGATCCCGCCCACCACGAACATCCCTCGCCGCCGCTTTCTCGCCTCCACCACCGCAAGTGCGTTGGCAACCGGAACCGTGCTGGGATCGAAGAGTGCCATGAGCCAAACGGTGGCCAACCAGGGAGCCGCCGCATCTTCACCCGCGCCCGCCACTGTGCGGGTCGGTGTGATGGGCCTGGGTCGCGGCATGGCCCACGTTCAATCCACCATCGCCTCTCCCGGTGTCGAACTCGCGTGGATCTGCGATGTCGACGACAAGCGCGTCGCCAGCGCGATGAAGGCCATCGAGGCGAAACTCCCCTCGGCCCCGGTCAGCCCCACGCAAGGCGCACGCACGCTGCCGCAAACCACCAGCGACTTCCGCCGCATTCTCGACGATCCAGCGGTCGATGCCCTGATCATCGCCGCTCCCAACTTCTGGCAGGCCCCCGCAACAATTCTCGCGTGCGCCGCCGGCAAGCATGTCTATGTCGAAAAGCCCGGCAGCCATGATCCGCAGGAAGCGACATGGATGGTCGAGGCCGCCCGCAAGCATCAGCGATTGGTGCAGATGGGGAACCAGCGCCGCAGCTGGCCCGCCATTCAGGAAGCGATCGCCAGCCTGCACGAAGGGGTGATCGGTCGGCTGACCTACGCCCGCTGCTGGTACAACAATCTGCGAAAGCCCGTGGGGCCGCAAACCCCCGCTACTGTCCCCGCCGGCCTGAACTTCGATCTCTGGCAAGGGCCGGTCGCCCGGCGCGAATACGTCACCAATCTCGTCCATTACCAATGGCACTGGTTCTGGGATTTCGGCAACGGCGAACTCGGCAACAACGGCATCCACGCCCTCGATCTCGCCCGCTGGGGTCTGGGTGGGCCGAAAGGGGATCACGGCCGGTTGCAGACCGTCAGCTACGTCGGCGGGCACTACCATCTGGGCCTCACCCAGGAGTCCCCCGACACCGGAGGCTGCCTCTTCGACTACGGCCAGTACGGCATCCTCTGGGAAGGAAGCAGTTCCCACGCCCGCCGACCCGACAAACTCCCCTTCGTCGAGTTCTACGGCGAAAAGGGATCCCTCTCGATTGATGGAGCCGGCTACAAGACATTCGACATGGACGGAGCCGAGATTGCCAAAGGTTCCGGCGAAGGGGGCGACCTCGTCCACTTCCAGAACTTCATCGAAGCCATCCGGGGCAACGCCAAGCTCACCGCCGAAATCGAGGAAGGCCAGCGCAGCACCCTCCTCTGCCACCTCGGGAACATCTCCTGGCGCCTGGGCCAGACTCTCCACGCCCAACCACCCCAGCAAGAGCCGAACCCCGCCAGCACCAGCCAAACCTGGAACACCACCCCCGAAATCAACACCCTCTGGACCCGCAACCCCTACGCCCCAGGCTTCGATCTCGGAACCCTTGTTCGATGAAAGTCGCCGTTGTCGCCTGGAACGTCCTGCCGGTCGTCGACCCGTCGGCCGGCACTGCCATTGGTGGCCTGGAAACCTTTGCCTGGCTCCTCGCACGAGAACTCGCGCGCAGGCCCGGCGTGTCCACGACACTCGTCATGCGGCATCCTTCCGCACCGCGCCAAGAGACGGTCGCCGAGGTCGAACTGAAGGTTCTCGTCGAGCCGAGCATTCGTGATCGCGAAGTGTTGGCCACCGCTCTGCGAACGACGGCATCCTTTCCGTGGTTCACACGGGATGCCTTTCGCCTCGCTTGGCTCATGGCCTTGCTCCGCCTGGGAGCGGCCCGCATTCAACGACTCATCGGGGGAGAGGTCGATCGACTTTCCCCCTTCATTCGCAGCATCGAAGCCGATGTCTGGATCGTCCTGGGAACCAGCGCGGAATCCTGCCAGGTGGTGGAGCTGATTCGTACGTTAGGTCTGCCAGCCTACGTGTGGGTTCAAAGCAACGCCGAAGCCAACCCCGCCATGCTGGATCAACCCCACCAGCTCAACACCTGCGGCGTCCTATCTTCTCAGGTCGTCGCTGCTCTGAGAGAGGCATCGGGAGTTCTCTGCCAAACACACTGGCAGCAGTCGCGATTGGAGAAATTTGGTCTGCGGGAATGCCACCACATCCCCAATCCCTTCGACCCTGCCTTCGGCGTTTCCGCCGATGTTACCCGCTCACCAGGAAATCGTGTCCTGTGGATCGGTCGCGCGGATCGCCTCCACAAAAGGCCGCACTTGGCGTTGCAAGCCGCCCGGCTGTTGCCCGACATTCCTTTCACCCTGGTTCTCAACGGCGGCGACGCCCGGATCGAGGCCGAGATTCGCCACGAGTGTCCATCCCACGTGACCCTCGTGCGGACGATCCCCCGCGCGGAGATGCGGGCCGCCTTCCTGTCATCACGGCTGTTTCTCAGCACGGGATCCTCATTGCTGGAAGGCTTTCCCAACGTCCTGCTGGAAGCGGCGGGAACCGGGACGCCCATCGTCAGCTGCGAGGACTTCGATCAATTCCTCGCCACATCCGGTGCCGGCCTCGTGACGGGCGACTCACCCGCCGCCATCGCCGCCGCGATTCAAATCCTGTGGAACAATGCCGCCACCTGGGAACAATGCTCCCTTCAAGGCCGCCACCACACCGCCCAACATCACGGCATCGAACCGATCGTCGCCTCAGTCCTGAAACTCTGCCCTCCTGTTCCATAAAGCATCTCCCCTCTTCATGCCCCTCCGGCATCTCCACCGGGTGCCACTGCTGGCTCGCCAGCAGTGCTCCGCTCGCCCTTTCACAGATGTACTAAGAGCGGTAGGGCGAACTTGAATGTGCTTCCTCCGAAGCGATGGGGTGTCAACCGACGTGTATCACGCCTCCGCAGTCACCACACCCAGGGCCACCCGCTTGGCTCCTTCGTAAATTTCAAACTCCCTCCCCACGCTGAGCTCGTGATGCGGCGCTTTCTCCACCAGAAAACAGATCGTGGCAATCCAGTGGTGAGTGGAGCTTGATTCTTGATCTTTAGAGATGACCAACGACCATGTTGTTCCTTGGGACGGCCACGGTTGGTCGACGAACCGCACAACCGAAATGTAGGGCTGAGGCCCTTCGCCCGAAGGCGGAGCCATCCGACCACCTTCATCAGTTGGGATCCATTCGATCTTAGCTTTGGCTTGTTTCAATTCGATGTCCTGCCGTCATCAATTTCTATTGTGATTTGGCCGCATTCATTGGCTCCGCCGCGTGCCACTGCTGGCTAGCCAGCAGTGCTCCGATCGTCCCACCACCGACCCCCTCCCGCTCAAAGCCCCCTCTGGCTTCTTTCCTTACCTCCTTCTTCCCTTCTCTCCTCTGAATCCTTTCTGGCTTTTCCGCTTCTCCGCTCCCACTCTTCTCCGCTTCCTTACCCCCAATACCCGCCCCGTGAATGATCGAAGATCGCCTCTTTGCCGCGATGGCTCGTATCCACCTTGCCGTCGGCGAAGACGACTTCCCCATGCACCAGCGTCATCACGGGCCAGCCGGTCAGCGTGGTGCCGGCCCAGGGGCTCCAGCCGCACTTGGTGAGCTGGTCCTCGTTGCGGATCGTCTGCGATTTGTTCAGGTCAACCAGCACGAGGTCCGCGTCGTACCCCCGCTCGATGCGTCCCTTCCCCACCAGATCCCAGACGCGGGCCGGAGCGTCGCACATCCAGGCCACCACCTGCTCCAGCGTGCACAGCCCACGGTTCGCCGCATCGAGCATCAGGGCCAGCGAGTTCTCCACCGCCGGCAATCCCGAGGGAGACTTCGGATAAGGCTGCCGCTTCTCCTCCAGCGTGTGCGGCGCGTGGTCCGTCGCGATCACCTGGATGCGGCCATCGCCCAGCGCTTTCCACAGGACGGCCACATCCTCCTTGGTCTTGATCGACGGGTTCATCTGGATCAGCGAGCCCAGCCGCTCGTAGTCGTCCACCGTGAAGAACAGGTGGTGCGGGCAGGCTTCCGCCGTGATGAGGCCGCGATGATCCGCGACGATCTCGGTCTCGATAGCCGTCGAAACATGCAGCACATGGAAGCGGTGATTGTGCCGATACGCCAGATCGAGCGCCCGGCGGGTGGCGATCTCAGCCGCCAGATGGTCGCGGATCAGGGAATGATCCTGGATTCGGGTTCCCCCGTTGAGCCGGGCCGAATTCGCGCGGACGGTCGCCTCGTCCTCGCAGTGCGCGCAGATGGGGAGCGTCGTTTCGGCGAAGATCCGCTCGAGGGCCGCCTGTTCGTCGACCAGCAGATCGCCCGTGCTGGAGCCGATGAAGATCTTGATGCCGGGCGTCCGCGTCGCCGCCCGGGTCTCTTCGATGTTGGTGGGCGTGGCCCCGATGTAGAAGCCGTAGTTCACGACCGACTTCGTGGCGGCGAGGGCCAGCTTCTCGTGGAGCCGCTCGACGGTGGTGGTCGTCGGCTTGGTATTGGGCATTTCGAAGAAGGTGGTGACGCCCCCCTTGGCGCAGGCCCACGAGGCGGTCGCCAGATCCTCCTTGTGCGTCAGCCCCGGCTCGCGGAAGTGAACCTGATCATCGACCACGCCAGGCAACAAATGCAGCCCCGTGGCATCGATGGTCTGGTCGGCACGGGCGGAAGCCGGCGGATCCAAATCCAGAATCCTCCCCCCCTCCACCAGCACATCCCCCCTCCACCGCCCCGAAGGCAACACACACTCCGCCCCCGAAATCCTCACCCGCTTCCCCATGTTGTCTGTTCCAATTTCTGCCGAACCCGTGGTTTTGGTGCCGTACTTCCTAGAGGAATACTAACTGACAATTCGGTGGACATCATCTGACTTGGCACAACCGGAAGGAGTATGATCTGCGGCATCGCTCTTCGTGAAATGACGAGAATGGACAAGTTGTTGGCATTTGAGAATCACCTGCACAACGGGAGAACTGAATGGGCGGTCAAGTCAGTAATTTCCTCTGGCGAATGGCAGCGACTGCTCTGCTGGTGCCGGTGGCCTTCATTGTTTCGTTGCCGATCATTGACTACTTCAGCGGGCGCAGGCTCGACATCGGAACTGGCACGACCGTCATTAGTAAACCTCTAGGTGAATCTGGTGTTCCCGATTATCAGGCCGCACTAAATGATCAATACGGATGGGATTCTGTTCCCAAGTCGGACAATTTCGCTGTCACTCTGCTGCAGATTCTGGATGACACTGCAATAGATGTCATGGGACTGAGAAATCAAGCCATGGAGTGTGACATACCTCGGGGAGGGTTGAAACTCGAACCACCTAATTACACAGACGGCGACAAAGATGCACTCGCAAATGGCCTCCCCCAGTCGATTGCCGAGAGTGCCGCATGGACGCGAGATAAAAATCCGCTATTGGCACGGTGGCTTGACGAGAACGTAGAGGTACTTTCACATGTGAGTGCAGCTATTCGACAACGCAAATATTTGAGACAGGATATGATTATCGGGGATCCTCCGCATTGGGAGTGGGAGCTTCCACTTGGTAACGAATTGATGACAGTTCGCGGTATGTTTCGTGCTCGTGGCATGCTCCGGTTGGCAGAAGGAAAAATTGAAGATGCAATCGACGACTATGATACCATTTCAAGAATCAGCACATTGATGGGTACGTATCGTTCACCACTCTACTGGATCTACGCCTGTGGAGACCGAGTGGGTTTATCTCTCATCGAGTATGAACTTTTGACACATCCCGATCTGACAGTGAAGCAATGGGATCGCATCTCCAAGATCTCCGATGGAATTGGGCCAATAGTATCCGCAAAGGAAATTATTGGCGAATCTTTTCGATATCAGATTCTTTTTTTGAAGACAGCCGGCACAAATGAAGCAGGCGGCGAAATGAACATTGATGTCTATTGCCAAAGCACAAATCATTTTTTTGACCTGGCCGCCAATGCGGCCGGAGAATCCACCTTTCAGAAGTCATTGGACAGGCTCTCGCCAATTGATCCCAAGAAGTCCTCAAGCATGACAACATGGGATAAGTGGGCACGGTATATGACGCCACGGCGTTATGCTGCAAAGGAGGATTACAGTCGCACCACAAAATATGTGTATCCAAAAGTTGAGAAGCTTTTGATATTTGAATGTTCGGCTAAGACATTGCGAGAAGAATCTTTGGTTGCGCGGTCAATTGCTCGGTATCGACTTGACAACGATCGTCTTCCTGAAACTCTCGATGATCTAGTTCCCACATGGCTAACATCCATTCCAGCTGACTCTTTTACTGGTGAGTTACTTTCTTATAAAAAAGCACCATCCAAGTATGCGTTCACTGTCTATTCTTTCGGTCAAGATGGAATTGATGATGAATCGGTGATTGGTACTCGGAATGGGGATCTGCCATATGGCTACGAATTGCAAAGCCACGAGAAACTAGGAGCGAAGTGATACAATGTCCTCACCACCATTCTGCGGGATCGCCTCCTTCGGGCGGCAGGAGATTCGTTTGACTCCGATCGAAGGGCAGTCTGCCGACGTCGCCGTGCTAGGGTGTCCTTTTGATGGGTCGGTGAGTTACCGGTCGGGAACGCGGTTCGGGCCGCGGGGGGTGCGGGAGCAGTCGCTGATGTTGTGGGGGTATCACAACGCCCTCCAGGTCGCGCCGTTCGACGTGCTGAAGGTTGTCGACGCCGGGGATGTCGATGTCATTCCCGTCGACATCGCGAAGACGCACTCCCTTATCGAAGCCGCCGCCAGTGCCTGGGTGGAGGCCGGGACGACGGTGCTGGGGCTGGGTGGCGAGCATTCGGTCGCGCTGCCGCTCCTCAAGGCGGCGGCAAAGAAGCACGGCCCGTTGGCGGTCGTCCACTTCGACGCCCACGGCGACACCTGGACCGAGGAATATCCCGGTTACCCGCTCAGCCACGGCACGCCGTTCATCCGCGCGATCGAAGCCGGCGCGATTGATACCGAATGCTACTTCCAGCTCGGCATCCGCGGACCAACCTACGCCGCCAGCGACTATCTGGATGCCCGCGCGCTCGGGGCGAAGATCATCTCGGCGGATGACGTCGGCGAGCGCGGCGTCAAATCGATCGTGGAGGAGATCCGTCGCCAGGTGGGAACGAAGCCCCTCTATATTTCCTTCGATGTTGACGCCCTCGATCCCGCCTTCGCACCCGGAACGGGCACACCCGAGATCGGCGGCTTGACCAGCCGCGAAGCGGTGGGACTGCTGCGAGGACTGGCGGGGCTGAATGTCGTGGGGGCCGATGTGGTGGAAGTCAGCCCCCCCTACGATCCCGCGGCGATCACCTCGGTCCTGGGAGCCAACCTGGCATTCGAGATGCTGGCCCTGATGGCCTTGTCCCCATCGAGGAAACCCCCAGCAGGACGTGCTTGATTCACTTCCATGAAATCGGCGGCAACTCAATCGTCGTGGGCTTCCGTGGGATGGTAGCCGCTGAAGAGGGAGAGGATCAATCCCACGGCGACGACGGGGAGGATCAGTAGCACGAGGCGGTCGGCGTAGCTGACGGCCAGATGGTGCATCGCCGCGCAGACAGCCACGAACACGATCGGCACGAGGGGATACCCCGGCACTCGAAAGGGCCGCTCCCGTTCAGGATCAACCTGCCGCAGGATCATTACACTCAGGCCCGTCAGCCCCAGGAACATCCAGAAGAGCGGGGCCGACATTGCAAAGAGCGTCGAAAATCCATTCTCGTAATTCTTCCATTCCACGAGTGGCACATGGAGGGTGGCCAGCAACCGGTTGAGCCCCTCTTGCCCCGCCGGGGTGCCGAACAGCAGGATCAGCCCACAGCTCACTACGCACTGCACGATCAGCGAAACATACGGGGTGTGCGCACGCCGGCTCCTCCAACCCAACGGCGAGAGCAAGCGGTGCTCCTGCCCGACCGCCTCATGCACGCGGGCGACAGCCAGGATCAGGCTGTTCAGTCCGCTGAAGGCCGAAATCGCCACCACCACATGCATCGCCCGGGCGGCGTAATCCCCCAGCATCAGTTGAAACAGGTCGCTGGGGGGCGTTTTCGAGGCCGCGAGTCCCGCCGCTCCCAACCCTTTGAGATACGCGAGATTGATGAGAAGATAGACCACCGCGACCAGGCCCAACCCCAGCCACAGGGCGCGGGGGATGTTCCGGCTCGGATGACGAATCTCCGCCGCCACGAAGCCCGCATCGTTCCACCCGCCGTAGGCATACATCACAAGTAGCAGGGCGACACCCAGGTTGGGGATCTGCGCGAAATCGACCGGCTGCGACCAACCGGGATCCCCCTTCCCGAACCAGAGGCCCGCGACGATCAATGCGGCCAATCCCACGATCTTGAGGGTGACGAGAATCCACTGCACGAACGCCCCCGCCCGCAGCCCGATCAGATTGACAAGTGTCAGGGCGGCGACGGCGGAGATGGCACCCAGCGCCACCAGCGTGGGGGTGGGGCTGGTGGCGAGATCGCTGATGAACAGCCGGTTGGCGAACTCCGAAAAGATCCACGCCAGCGCTCCAATGCTCCCCGTCTGCACCACCGTCAATTGCAACCAGCCGAAGAGAAAGCCGGCGACCGGCCCGTAGGCGCGGGTGAGATACCAGTAGTCTCCCCCCGTGCGGGGATAGGTCGTGGCGAGTTCGGCGTAGCAGAACGCCCCCATCAGCGAGATGAGGCCCCCCAGCACCCACAGCGACATCATCATCGTCGGGCTGCCGCTGAGGAACAGCACCGTCGGCGAGGTGAAGTAGATCGCACTGCCGATGACGATGGCCACGATGAGGTTCACGCCATCGGCCAACGACAGGTGCGACGTCCCCACCCGCTCGGGAGCCTGGCCGTGCCGGGAATCCGGCGAGTGGGAGCGGCGATCGGGGAAGTCACGGGAGGCGGGCATCGGGCCGGCACCTTTCGGGAGGCGGTCACTGGATTCTTGAAAAGGAGTCGGGGTTCGCTCGCGAGAATAGCCACCCGTGGGAACGTTGTCTGCCGGAAACGATCGAGGGGTACAGGGAATCGAGCGTTAATCGACGAGCATTTGTTAGACAAATGGTTCGCTCCCGCGGGTCTTTGCTGGTGGTGAACCAGTGGGATCACACCAGTCGCAGAGGAACAGCCCCATGAATGCCGTCGCCGCATCTGATATGACAGTCGATTCCACGACGAAGGCGGCTGCTTTCCCGGCGGCCTCTGTCTTGGCAACCATGTCCACGACCGCAGTCAGTTCCCGCACGAATCCCGGAGCCCCGATGCCCCTCCCCGCCAAGCCGATCCCAACCGCGACGACCACTGCGCCGGTTGGCTCTTCCGTGAGCGGTCTGCCCTGTGATGGTTTGCCCTTGGGTGACCTGAACATGCAGGCGGCGGACTTCTCGGTGCAGGCGGTCGAGCGGTTGATTCGTCAGGCCATCGCCGAAGGGGCCAGCGATCTCCATTTCGTCCCGACACCCGACGGGCTCGCCATCGCCTTCCGCAAGGAGGGGGTGCTGGAGCATCGCGGGGTCCTGCCGGTGGGCGTCATGCCTTCCATCGTCAACCGGCTCAAAGTCCTGGCCCAACTCCTCACCTATCGCACCGATATCCCCCAGGAAGGGCGCCTCCGGCTCCCCGATTTTCCCGGCGAACTCCGGGCCAGCACCTTCCCCACCATCCACGGCGAGAAAGCCGTCATCCGCCTGTTCATCGGCTCCGGCAAGTACCTGAGCCTCGATGACATCGGCTATAGCCCCCACGTTCGCCGAAGTTTGGAGCACGCGCTCCGCCAGACCAGCGGCATGCTGCTGCTCACCGGGCCGGCGGGGAGCGGAAAGACCACCAGTGCCTATGCCTGCCTCCGCTGGTTGCAAGCCGAGCGGCAATCGCAGGCCAGCCTCGTCACGCTCGAAGATCCGGTGGAAGCCATGCTTCCCGGCGTTTCGCAGACCCAGGTCCGGCGGGGGGGCGAATTCAACTATGCCCTGGGATTGAGATCGCTCCTCAGGCAGGATCCCGATGTGATCCTCGTGGGCGAGATCCGCGATGCCGAAACCGCTCAAACCGCCTTCCAGGCGGCACTCGCGGGCCACCTCGTCATCTCGACCTTCCACGCCGGCTCCGCGAGCGACGCCCTGTGCCGCCTGACCGATCTGGGTGTGGAACCCTTCCTCTTGCGTTCGGCCCTGCTGGCGATCAGTTGCCAGAGGCTGGTGAGAAGACTGGCTCCCGCTGAGTCCGCACCGCTGGAGGGGCCGCTCCCCGTCGCGAAGAGATACCGGGGTCGGTTCGTGGCGGCGGAGGTGATGGAGCCGGAACTCCACTGCCTATCGAGGGCCATCATGCACCGGGCGGGCGCTCGTCGATTGGAGGCTCAGGCCGGGAAGCACGGCTTCGTGAAATTGCGGACGGCCCTCGAAGATGCCGTCCACCAGGGTGCGACCGATTGGCCGGAGGTTTATCGTGTTCTGGGAACCGAACAGCCCCCCGAGATCTCCTGAGAAGATGATGGGGTGCCGGGGGCGCACCGCAACAGCGGAAGCCCCCGAGCGGACAGGTCGCCATTGATCCACGAACAAAGATCCGCTCACTAACGAACTTCATCTCCCCGTCGATTGCCCGTTTCATGTCGACTACCACCAACACTGCCGCCGTCATTTCCTCCCCCGCGCTGCGTGCCCTCAACGCGGAACTGGTGCAGCTCATTCGCGCGGGTGTGCCCATCGAAATGGGGTTGCAGCAACTGGGAAACGCTTCGTCGAACCGGTTGTCCCAGTTGGCGAACCGCATCGGCGTCCGGTTGTCTGCGGGCGAATCCCTCGATGCCGCCGTCTCCGCCGAAGAGACGGCCGAGGCGAGGCTGTATGCGACCATCATCCGCCTGGGCATGCAGAGCGGGCGGCTCCCCGAGATGCTCGAGTCAATGGCCGAACTGGGCGACCAGATGGCCGTTCTGAGGCAGGAGTTCCGCCGTTCGTCGATCTATCCCACCATCGTGCTGGTGCTCTCCTACGCGATGATCTGCGCGATGTCGATCTGGTTCATTCCCCGCTGGCTCCTCACGCTGGAGTCGTTCAACATCGACGGCGGCTGGATGGAAGTCGTCTTGCGAGCCATGCACGACCACGCCGCGATCTGGATGCCGACGATCCCCGTCTTCGGGCTGATTGTCCTTTATCTCATGGGCAGCACGCCGATAGTTCGCGCGGGGCTTCTGGCAAATGAGCAGGGGGCGTGGCCCTCGCTGCAGGTTGTCAGCGGAGGATTGGCCTGGCTTTTGGGAGTGCCGGACGCTGTTCGCTGGGTGCAATGGCTCTATGTGACGAGCCTCCTGACGAAGGAAGGTCTCCCGTTTGAAGATTGCCTAATTCAGTCCGAGTATCTGCTGGGATCGGGGAGAATGCGGGCCGACGCCCGCGAGGCCCGGCTCGCCCTGGCTTCGGGGGTGGGCCTGGGAGCGGCGCTCATCAGGATCCGCGATCTGCCCCCCTTCGTCGCCGATGCCATTGAAATCGGCGTGCGGACGAACACGCTTCCCCTGTCGCTCGAACTCTCCACCGGGGTGATGCTGCGGAGAGTCCATCGCAAGGTCGAAATCCTCGCCGGGATCGTACCGCTGGTGTTGACCGCCGTAGTGGGCGGGGGCTGCGCCCTTGCCTATGCCATGATGGTCTTCGGCCCCCTCACCGTCTTCTGGTCAGGTCTCAGTCTGCCCATCTGACAAGTTCTTTCCATATATAGATTTCTCTGAAGAGCAATAGTTCGCCGGAATTCGCCGCGAGAAGTTAAATGCCTCAATATGCCTACATCGCCCGACAACTCGCCAGCCGCAGTCCATCGGAAGCAGTGGGTATTGCCACACGGCCCTCTGATCGCGTGGGGGCCGCAGTCCATGGCCGATTGAGCGCTCCCACCGATAGCGCGCTCGGCGAGCAGTTGCGGGAAATGAGCCTGGAACTGATCAGCTTCGAGAGGATCTATGAACACCACTCGTCAGCGCGGCTGTCGCTCCCGATCTTCCCCAGACTCTCCACTCCCGGAGCGGATTCTGACGAAGAGATCCCGCCCGAATTGAGTCTGCGGCTGCTGGCCGAGGAGAGCCCTTCGCGCAAAGACCGGGCGAGATTGCTACATGCCTGGAAACGGTATCGCAGCGATCAGGACCTCGACGCGGCCCTGGATTTCGCCGGCCCGGCCTTTCCGGCCGGATTGCGGGAAATGCTGAAACAACTCGATGACGGACGTCTCGCCACCCCGCTCCTGCGCGAACTGATGCTCTCCCGCGCCCGCTACCGCCTCTTTCGCCGCCGACTCCTCTTTCAACTCGGCACGCCGTTTTTATGGTATCTGCTGATGCTGCTCTTCGTCTTCAGTGCGGCAACACTTATGGTGCCGAAGTTTAAAGAGATTTTTACCAGCTTTGGAACGCAGCTCCCCCTATTGACACAACTCATCATCGGTGTTTTCGACTTCATCTTTATGTATGCCCCATGGATCGTTCTGGGATGCGTAGTGTACGGCCTCGTTTTGATGGCTCTTTGCCGGGTGCTGGTCATCGGTAACGCGCTTCGCACGATCTTGTACTATCTACCACTGGTGGGCAGGCCTCTTTATCATTTGAAGGTGGCCACCTATGCGGAAGTCCTGGCGCTGACGATTCCCCGGGCGGTTCCCTTGGATCGAGCCGCTTTGCTAGCCGGTGCCATCAGTGAAGATCCACTACTTCGGCAAGCAACAACCCGCTGGGTGAAGCGGATGGAGTTGGGGCAACCCTCATGCGCCGCCATCGGCCGCTGGGAAGCCCTGCCGCGATCGGTGGGAATGATCTGCGACTCGCGGATCTCGGATCACGGCCGCAAGGATGCTCTCAATTTACTGGCGGCCTCCCACATCGTGAGGGCCATCGCCCATTTGAAAATGGGTTTGCTCAGCATTCCGCAGATCATGGTGCTGACCTGCGCGTTGACGGTCGGCTTGGGTCTTTTGGCCTTCTTTTTGCCGCTGTTTTCGCTGCTCTATGATCTGGTATGAGAACTTAGTGATTTGCCGAGTGTGGATTTCTCAAGAGTAGCTCAAATGGAAATAGGTACGCCAGCTGTTGAATTACTTCGTGAATATCAGATGACAAATGGAATCCATTTCCTTGGCTTGACAATGAAGGGATTCATGTTATGTGGCTGATACAACTTATTTCCGGCGGATTGTCGAAGGATCTCCTCGAGATTCTCGCCATCGTCGCCATCGTGGAGGTTCCCGCACTGTGCCTCACGTTTCTCATCCTGAGGGGCGCCCGGCTGCCACCCGCGGGCCGATCGTTGGTGCAGGAAGGCTCACCGCGGCCGGAGATCACCTCAATCTTCCTGTTCACCGGTGCGGCCATCGTCTTCCTGTTGGGTCTCCTGTCGTTGTTGATCCTGCTGATGCCCTCGCAGACACCGTTGGTATTGCGGGCAATCCTCTCACTCTTTCTCGCGGTGCCGAACCTCTGGGTCGGCTGGGTTTCATTCCGGGCCGCCCGACTCCGAAGAAGTGTCGAGCAGCAGCCCGCCCTGCGCTACGACCCGCGAACCCATCGAAGGCTCCATCTCCATCGCCGGGAATTGCTGTTCGTGATCCTCTATCAGTCGAGTCTGCTTGCGGTCTCGATCAGTGCCATCCCGTCCCTGGGGATCACTTTTTTTCTGCTGTGGATCATGAGCATGGCGATTGTCATGGCGATGTTGGCGTGGCTCGGATTCCGGGCGAGGAATCGGGATTTCGGCACCCGCTGGGCCATCATCAGCGCGCTGGGCAGCGGACGGAACATCAACGAATCGATCATGGGTTGGGACGAGTTTCCGATCGCGGGTGTCCGCCGGAACCTGAGTGGTTTGACCCATGATATGGATCGCGGAGTCGCCTGGGTTCCTGCCCTCGCCGCCAGCACGCAGATCCTCGATTCCCCCGACAGCTATCTGGCGGCTTGCACCTCTTCGGAGACCTTGCTGGAATCGCTCAAGCGGGATCTGGCAGAATCCCTCGAAGAGTTTGAAAGCGAACTCCGCCTGAACTCCTACAAACTCTATGAACTCTTCATCCTGGCGCTGATGATCGCGGCGGGTGTCTACGGCTTCGTGGGATATTACATCGTCCCGAAGCTCTTAAGAATCATGGATGACTTCGGAGTGACGGTCCCTTGGCCGCTCCAGTTCATGCGTTCGAACGGGGGGATGGGGATCATTGTGGCGGGAGGGGCCTGTGCTGGGCTGATGGCCTCGCTGCTCGCGATGGGGATCCTGCATCGCGGCTTCCATGGCGAACAGCGGTGGGCCCTCGGTTTCTGGAGCCTCTTCTCCGACAGCCCCAAACGGCCGCTGGTTCTGCGAGGGTTGGCCTCGACCCTCTCGGCGAGTCGCCCGCTGGAGGAGGATCTGGAGCAATTGGCCGACGTCGAAATCTCCCGGCGGATGGCCCGGCGGCTGCGGGCGACTTCATCCGGGATCCGGCAAGGTCAGGACTGGCCGTTGGCCCTCGAAGAGCATGGCTTCCTCAAGCCGGAAGAGACCGATGTCGTCAATTCCGCCCGCCATGCCGGCAATGCGGCTTTCGTCCTCCGGGAGATCGCCGAAATGCAGCTGCGCAGGCAGAACCGCCTCTGGGATGGGTTCCTCGAAATGGTGGGGCCGTTCTTCGTCCTGCTGATCGGCGGCTGCGTCCTGGTTCTCGGCTATGCGATCATCCAGTCGCTGGTCTCGATGATGGAGGGCCTGGCATGAATCGCTTTCCATACCATTCGAATCCACTCGGCATGAGTCGTATTCATCTAGCGAACGTCTACCCTCGATCTCGGAGCGTCGGCTCCACAAGGGGTGGATTCTTCATCCAGGATCTCCTGGTGTCGATCATCCTCTTGTCGGTGCTCTTGGCGTCGGTTGTTCCCATGTTTGCCTTTGTGACCCGCAGCCGACGTTTGGCCTATCAGGAGCAGGTCGCCTATCAACTGGCGGCCAACTGGCTCGATGAACTCCTGGCGGCGAACGAGGGCGACCGAGAAACACTGGGAGAGCTGTTCGCCGAACCTCAGTCGCTGGCGGCGCTCGAACAGGTTCTGGCCGCTGAGGATGCCGGCATTCCCGCAGCGATGAAGCAACGGCTGCTGGAAGTCTCCACGATGAGCTCGCTCCTGCCGGAAGGTCGTTTGCAAGTCTTGAAGGATTCTCCCTCGCTCGATGCGGCCCTGTCGGACGCCGCAGTTCCGAAGAAAGATGAGTTTCGGACGGAAGGTGAGGTGCCGCGGCTGACTCGCTGGCAAGTGGCGATCGATTGGCAGGTGACGCCGGGTTCGCCCGAGACCGGCCATCGCCACACGCCGATTCGCCTCAGTGGATGGACGTTGCCCAAGGACAGGCCCGTGCCAAAGAACAAAGCCGTGACGGAAAACAAAGCCGTGCCGGAAGAGGTGCAACCATGAACGATCCCTCGACCATGCGGAAGAGCACTCGAAAGCGTTCAATGACAGGCCGTGCCATGTCGCGACCCGAGAAGACGAAGCACTCCCGCAGGGGGACTTCGCTGATCGAGATGCTGGCCGTGATCGGCATCATCGGGGCCCTCATGCCGGTGCTGTTCACGCTGATGATCACGATGCTCAAGGCGCAAGCGGGACAGACTGATCGATTGATGACGATGGTGAACCTCCGGCGGCTCTCCAGCGACTTCCGGCGGGATGTCTGGAGTGCGGACGGCATCGAACTCGCCGCCCGAAAAGACATCCCACAGGCGAGCGATGCACCCCAGGAAGTCCTGCCCGTGCTGAGGCTGATCACCTTAAGCAATTCGAAAGAAGAAACCATCCGCGAGGTGCGCTATCTGATCGAGCAGAGGCCGTACGAAGTGGTGCTCATCCGCCGCGACCCGGGCGGTCTGGCCGATGAGAAGTACATCTTCCCTGCGGGAAATGCCCGCTGGGTCGTTCCACCGGCGGTTGAGGGGGCTGCGTCCACCCAGGCGATGATCGAACTGGATGTCATCGCCCCGGTGATCGCGCCTTTGAAGCATCAGATGGGCACTGCGGGGATGGGATCCTCCCAGCGACTGATCCTCTCGGCCACCAGCCGCCAGTCGCGGCTGTCGCGGCTAACTTATCGTTCGACCGACAACTCCCCGTCCCTCCCCGCCGACGCCACCGCGCCCGACAATCCCGCAACCTCCGATAGTCCAGAGGGAGGGCGACCATGAGACCTTCACCGCCCCCTGTTCCAGCCCATCTCCGCGCGCCCCGGCGTGGTGCGATCACCACATTCGTCGTGGCGGCCATCGTCCTCTTCGGGCTGACTTCCGCCGCCATGGTCGTCTCCGCCGTCATGATCCTCGGCCAGGGGGAGTCGTCGCGGCGAACGCTCCAGATGGATTTCGTGCAGCGGGCCGTCGAATGGCAACTTCGGGAAAAGCTGGCTTCCATCGCAGCCACCACGGATTCCCAGACAAACACCGCCCCCGACACGGGTCTGTGGAAGTGGGACTTCGCGACGGGTGGTCGGAACGAGACGGCTCTGGTCGAGTGCCGCCTGGTTTCGGAGCCGGAGTCTCCCCTCGAATACGAGCTGCGGGTCACGCTGCAAGTCCGGGGCGAGCCTGTCCTGGTGCGACGGTCACGCCTAGCGGTCGATCAGCCCACGAACACCATTCCCGCAACCCCCTCTGACATCACGAATTGAGGTTTCCCATGTCCCGTCATGCGTTCCCCGGCTGTCGCCGCTCCCGCCGTTCGGCCTTCACGTTGATCGAACTCCTGGTGGTGATCGCGATCATCGCGATCCTGATCGCCCTGTTGCTCCCGGCTGTGCAGCAGGCGCGCGAAGCGGCTCGCAGGACTCAGTGCAAGAATCATCTCCAGCAACTCATCCTGGCGGTCCACAACTACATGGGTGCCCACGAGGTCCTGCCGCCGGGAAGTCAAAATGCGACCGGCCCGGTGCACAACCTGCCGGATGGTTACCACATGGGTTGGATCACTCAGATCCTCCCCTTCATCGAACAGCCCGCAGCCTACAAGCACATCGACTTCACCAGCTCGGTCTATGCGAAGGCGAACGAGGATGTCAGAAAGCTGGTCTTCCCCCTGCTGCGCTGCCCCAGTTCACCGTACGACGGGGGCCTGAATCTACCGACAAGCTGGGGTGGCTCGACGAATTACGCCGGTGTCCATCATCCGGTTGAAGCCTACGTCGACCAAGGGCAACTCGGCGTGTTGTTCCTCAACAGTTCGGTGCGATACGAGCAGATCGAAGACGGCAGCTCGAACACCCTCTTCCTGGGCGAATACACCGAGCCGACCCAAACCTCGACGGCCCAGAGCAACGTCAACTTGAGCTGGATGTCGGGGACACGGGCCTCTCTGCGGAATGGCGGACGAAGAATCAACGCTTGGCGTGCCAAACAAAGAGACGCGTACGAAGGACCCATGCCCGCGGACCAAATTTCCGAGGAGGGCGCCATGTTGCCCGATTGGATGAGCGACGGAGAACCCCCGGCCGACCCGGTGGCGACCGACGATCCACTTGAACCCGAAGAGGCGGCGGGACGGACGGCGGAGGAGATCGCCCAGGCTCAGATCGACAAGATCATCGCCCAATTCGGCCCACCGACCGACGGATTCTCGAGCTATCACACGGGAGGCGCCCACTTCGCCCTGGGTGACGGCAGCGTCCGCTTCCTGAGCGAGAACATCGACAGGAAGCTCTACCGCCTGCTCATGGACCGTCGCGACGGCGAACTGATGTCTCCCGACTTCTGATCTCCATACTGGTTGATCCGACATTCAGCGTGTGTGCAACCACGACAAGTTCCACGCCGATCCTCCCCTCCATCCCGTGAAACCTACCTCATGAAACCGACGGCTCAGTTGCCGGGTAGCCTTTGGCTGGCGGAAGGGTTTGCTTCCGAGATGTGAACGAAACGTGAGAAATCCTCGAAACAGATCGTCTCGAAGAATTCTCAATTGAGTTCGTTTTCGGAACACGCCATGCTTGCCGAAGAACTTCGCGCCCGTGTCGGGGCGAGGAAATGTTACCCGTGTCGTCTCTGCAAACACTCACCTGTTGGCGGTTGATCGTCGCACTCCCCGTCGATTCCTGATGTTTCGAAAGATTGGGTTCATGAGACAACTGTTCTGGATGTCCGCACTCAGCCTCGCGCTGACCTGCTCCGCGTTCTGGAATGCGCCCTCGGCGCTCGCTCAGGCCACCGCCACCAAGGGTGCTCCCGCCAAGGCTGTGCCCCCCAAAGGCGCTCCCGTGGTCGTCGTCGTGGAAGAGGAAGACGAGTACGTCGCGGCCGAATTCCTGCTGCCACCCGGAACGACGTTCCTCTTCGCCTTCCCGGATGTCCCCGGACTGGTGGAAAGCGTCAAGAGTTCCACGTTTGGAAAGCTCCTCGCCGATCCCGATTTCCAACCCTTCATCAACGACCTGAAGGCCAAGATCAGCGAAGGTGGCGACAAGATCAAGGAAGAGCTGGGCCTCACCATCGAGGATCTCCTCTCCGTCCCCCAAGGGCAGGTCGCCTTCGCGATCATTCCCACCGATGGTGGCGAGATCGCCGGCGTGCTCTATGTGGATTACGGCGATTCCGAGGAGACGATCACCAAGCTGCTCGACAAGGCGGCGACGGCCCTCAAGGAGAACGGCTCGGAGATCACCACCGAGAAGGTCGGCGAAGTCGAAGTGACCCTGATCACGCTCCCCGAAGAGAAGACCGCGGACAGCCCCGTCAAGCAGTTGGCCTACTTCATGGACGAAGGTTCGTTCGTGTTCGGCACCTCGAAGGGGGCCATCGAAGCCGTGCTCGCCCGCTGGGATGGCGACAGCGAGGATGTCTTCGCCAAGGACGAGAGCCTCACCGCCATCTTCGAAAAGGTGGGCCGCAAGGATGACACCCTCGAACCCGACTTCAAGTGGTTCATCAACCCCGTCGGCCTGACCGAGCAGATCGCCAACGCGGTTCAAGAACAGCAGCCCCAGGCGCAGTCGGTCATCGGCATGCTCCCCGTGCTGGGCCTTGACAAGCTCCGCGGCGTCGGCGGCTCGGTGATCATCGACGAAGACGACTTCGATTCGGTCGTGAAGACCTATGTCCTCGTCGACCAGCCCACCTCCGGCGTGATCAACTTCTTCAAGTTCCCCGCCATTGCCCTCGCACCCCCCAAGTGGGTCGGTGCCAACGCGGCCATGTACACCGTCATCAATTGGGATTTCCAAGCCGCTTACACCGCTGCCGAAACCCTCTATGATTCGTTCGTCGGGCCAGGGACGACCGCCCGCCAGCTAGATGCCCTCGCTCAGCAGGAACCGAACATCCACATCAAGAAGGATGTCATCGATCTGCTGGGTGGCAAGATCCACTTCACCTCGACTGGCACCGGTGTCAGCGAAACAAATCCTGTCGGCGACCTGACCGTCGCGATCGAAGTCAAGGACACCGCCGCCGCCTCGAAGCTGGTCGGCAAGATCCTCGATCTGGGACTTTTGCCCAGCGAGACCCGCGACTTCGAAGGCCAGAAGATCTACGAATTCGACAGCCCCCAGGAAGGGATCTCCCCCGCCTTGGCCGTCGTGGCAAATTCGATTGTGATCACCGCCGATGTGGGAGCCATCGAAGGGATCGTTCGCGGGACGCGGACGCCGCTCTCGACCTCGCCAACCTACGCCAAGCTTGCCAAGTTCTTCCCGCCGAAAGTCTCGTCGATCACCTTCCAGAAGGGTGATGCCCAGATCAAGACGATGTACGAGCAGCTGCGTGCCGGCGAAGGTCTCGCCGCCGAGGCGGAAGGGATCGACTTCACCAAGTTGCCGCCGTTCGAGAAGCTGGCCAAGTATCTCCGCTCCTCGGCCGGATACTCAACCAACGACGACACCGGTTCGTTGACCGTCCAGTTCACCCTGAAGGAAGCTGACCCGAAGTAATTGGGAACTCTTCCTTCTCGTGCCATGCAGAGCAGGCCCCGCGCAACTCACGTTGTGCGGGGCCTCTTTCGTTCTTGATCAGCTCAAAGTCAGAAGCAATTTCGAAGCCCGATGGTGTTCTTGATGCCTTTCCCGATGTGCATGAGCCTCTGCTGGCATCGCCGCACTTCCTTTATTTGCAGCCGCATCCCAGGGGATGTCGCGGCTATGGCTCGATGACCACCTCCGACCCCTTCACCAGATAGTCGTAGACTTCGATGGCGTCATCGTTCTTGAGGCGGATGCAGCCGCGGGAGGCCGCCTGGCCGATGCTCGCCGGGTCGATCGTCCCGTGGATGCCGTAGCTGTTCCCCAGATCGAGCCACCTTGGGCCGAGCGGATTCTTCGGATCGCCACCGTCGATCACCCGGCCCTGCGGATCGGTGTATTGCGGATCGGCGATCTTCTCCAGTACCACCAGCTTCCCCAACGGCGTCGAGCGGTCCTGGCCCACTCCCACCCGGAACTGCTGGACGACATACGACTGCAAATGGATCGTCAGCTCGAACCGCGACAGCGAGACATGCGCCGCGAACGGCCCCCGCACCACCTTCAGCGGCTTCCCCGCCTGAATCCGCTTCGGGTCGATCTGGTTCAGCTTCGCCAGATACTCCCACGAGAGCTTATATTCCCCCGCGATCTTCCGCAGCTGATCCCCCGGCTGGATCGTATAGGCCGCAATGAAGTGGGGCTGCGGCTGCCGGAAGATCACCCGCGCCGTCTTCTCCAACCGCTCATGGAACAACGGCCGCTGGTCGACCTTGGTCCAATACAGCTGCGACAACTGCTTGTGCGCCTTGAGCACTTCGCCCGCCGCCAACAGGTCGTCGATGGCCTGTAGCGTGGTCGCAACGGTGGAATCCTCCCCGGCAGGCCCCGTTTGTGACACCTGTTGTCCTGCCACCTGTTGCACCAGCACTGTGTTCAGGGAATCGCGAGTCAGAGCATCGCGCGTGAGCGGCTTTCGCTGATACCGCGTCGGCAGCTCTGGGGAAGCATCCCCCGCAGTTCCCCCGCCCATGCCCTGTGCGCTCTGGGCCGGAGTGAGTCGTGTCGAGCCGGATGGCGGGGTTGTGACTGTGGGAGAGCCGGAGACAGGTGGCAAGAGCGTGGCCGGTGCCTCGAATGAGGGTGCCAAATGGTTCGAGGGCTGGGCGAAAGCGACCATGTCACTCATCGCGCGGGGAGCGAAGGGTTCATGAACCGATGCGGCTTCGCGTGGCGACTCCGCACCAATCAGTTCGCCAGTCGGAACAATCCCCCAGGCGACATCCAAGCGAGGCCAGGCAAACTGCCACGCCCCCCACCCACAGGCCAGCAGGATCGCCAGCCCGGCCCCCCAAGAGGCGACCACACTCACCACACGCATCCGTTTCCAAGGACCCACGCACCACCCTCCCTGGCAGCCCTCCCGGCAGTCTTTCCACACCCCCAGAGATATCCGAAACCCCCAACCTCGGCCAGCCGAGATGTGGCCGCCTGACCGTTCCCCCTTCCTGGAGAAGGTCTAATGCTCCCCAATGCTCTCTCCGCCAGCGCGGGTGCCCAAGTGGTTGTAGATGGTCGAGTCGATGTTCTCCGAAATCGCCCGCACGCTGCCGTCGCAAAGGGCGAACTGGCCGAGACCCACATGCGGGGCGGAAACGGCTTTGTCATCGCTGTCGATCTGGTTGGGACGGAACTGGGTCTCGAACAGCACCATATGGCCATGGTCATCGGTGACATCATCCACCTCCCGTGCGGCGCAGCACCAGGCGGTCTCGAACTAGGTGTGGCCGAAGGACTGTCCCATCAAGGTGCGAATCGGACCATTGGTGCGTTCTCCAATTGCCAACGTGTTCGACAGGCCATCCGAAATGTCCCGGAAGCGGCTGTTGCTGTTGCGGTAGAAGACCCCTTGGCTCTCGGTGGGCGTGTCGTCCAGATTGCTGCTCGCGGTCGATGGCCCCCAGTTGGCGGCATAGCTGCCGCCCGCATATTGCTCGACCGGGGAAGAGGCATCGTCGCGCACCACGTAATGTGCTTGCGAATAGGGATCCGAGGGGCATAGGAACACCGGAAGCGAGAATTCCCGCGCCGGGAGATTGGCTGCGGAGAAGCCAGGTCGATTGAAATCGAACCGATTGTAAAGGCTCGCTTGTTCCAGCTGCGGGAGCACCATCAACCCCCAACCAAAACCCATGTGATTCGCACCCGACCCCGCCGGATCGAACTTGTGCAAATATCCCGGTGGTAGCACGCCGTGCGTTGATTCGTAGTTGTGCAGCGCCAAGGCCATTTGCTTGAGATTGTTTTTGCAGGCGGATCGCCGGGCGGCCTCCCGAGCCTGCTGCACGGCCGGCAACAGCAACGCGATCAGCACGGCGATGATCGCGATCACCACCAGGAGTTCAATCAACGTGAATCCGCGAACCCGACTCGAAACGGCTGGAAGTGGCATCTGACGCATTGTGTCGGCTTGTCCTTTGATCGTCCCACGTGATTTCAGCCCTCAGTGGCAGGCAGGTTGTCGGCACGAGGATAACGTCCCCTCCAACGAACCGACAACCACCATCGACCGCACCGGCCACTGCGGAAGTTATGACCTCGCGAATCGGCCATGGCCCGAGCTATAAAGAGTCCATTGGGAAGGATATCGTCAGGGGTGTTCCCAAAGGGCTTTCGCTCTGCACCACCAGGCCAATATCTTGACCATCGTCACCGAACACGAGATTCCCAGCGTGTTGCTGGCAACCCACCGGCGGGCCATCGTCCACGCGCCGGATCCCACGTTCGATCGTTCGACGAGTGGCGATGTATTCGTCTTTCTGGACGGTGAACTCTATCTCGACCGGGTCAAGGCTCCCGCGCAAATCGCAGCCGCCATCGAGCAAGGCCGGCTCCCTTCCGCCACCTGCATCTACCTGCCGAATGCCAGTGCGGCGGCTCGACATGTGGAATACACCTGCCACGAGGCCTTCGCCGCCTTTCTCGCCCAAGAACTTCCCCGCTGGATCGCGGAGAACATCGCTCCTGGCCAGCGGCTCTTTCTCTGCGGGCTGAGCCTGAGCGGTCTCCAGGCGATCTTCACCGCCAGCCGGTCTCCCGAGAGCTATTCGGGAGTTCTGAGCCAGTCTCCCTCCGCTTGGTGGAACGATGAATGGCTGGCCTCATCCCTCGCCCGGCAAGAGTCGTCGCCGGTTCGATATCGAGTCAGCGTCGGCCTTCAGGAATTGCAGGAGAACGTCGTCCATCCTCCTTCCGGGTTGGTGCAAAAGACCAGCCAACTGGCCTCGGTCCGTCGCTTGGCCAGCCGTCTGCAAGACACCAGCCACACCACTCGATTCACGGAATACGAAGGGGGACACGACCCGGTCTGCTGGGAAAAGGAACTGGTGGAAGCCTTGGCTTGGCTGACTGCCGACGAACTTGCCCCCGCGACATCACACGAAGGTCGAACAGGCACGACTCCCGCTTAATCGCCCCCATACAAGTTGTGCTGCGGCAGGAGTCAGTGATCTGCTTGTACAGTGGCAGAGGGAACATGGGGGTGTTACTCGTTTCACCAGCACAGCCCCCCTCTTCCAGCTCAACTCATCTTTTCCTGGCGGTATGGCCCGTGATGATAATACTTGGGGCGTGAATCGAGGCGGACATGCAGCCAGGCGACACCCGCACCGGCCGTGTTCAACCAGACCGGGACCGCCCCCACTTTCCACAATAGAGTTTCACCCACCCTTTGCCAGAGTTCATCCTGCTGGTTGTCGGGTGCCAGCCTCACAAACGAGGCCAGATGACCATACGCATTCGCGTCCGTCGCCTTCGTGGGTACGACGAGCGTCGCGTCACCACCCAGATTGTCGAAGACAGCCACCAGCGTCTGGCACTGCTTCAGATGACTCGCAAACGGTGAGATGTCCGGTGTGCGATGCAGGCTCTGGTCGTCCAGAACCACACATTCGAAGGGTCGATCAAATCGTTCCTGCGTGATCCCCGGACACTCCCAACGAAACGCCATACCAGGAATCTCGGCCAGTGTTTGATTGAGCAGCTTACGAACAGCCGGATCACCAGCAAGTGCCGTCGCCACATCTCGCCAGGTGCCCACCGCACCCACCTTCCGCAGCGAACAGCGAAACCCGGCTTCACCCTTCAGCGGATCCACAACGGCAGTCCACATGGCAGACACTCCCTACAAACCACTCCGCCCGTGTGCCACTGCTGGCTGGCCCAGCAGTGCTCCTCCGATCAGCCAATCATCATGACCACGGCAACGACCGAAGCAGCGGCAAACCTTCTTCCACGATACCCCCTCCCGAAAGATGCCACCGGGCACTCGACCATTTCCAGTCGACCGATTGTTGACACAGACCCCGTTTCACCGGGTTCTCATGGATGTAGTCGATGGCGAGCCTCAGCGTCTCCAGATTGGTGATGTTCCGATCATAGCCCGGCCCCTCCTGCCAGTACCGAAAAGTTTTGACACCCGGCCTTTGGTGAACGGTCAGCTGCGAGATCAGTGGACTACCTGCCGCCATCAGGAGTTGTTTGATCCGGTACGAATACGGCCGCTTGATCGCATTCAAGAGCTCCGGCAGGCTCGCCGCTCCCTCCTCGGGATAGACCAGCAGATGCACGTGTTCCGGCATGAAGACGAACGCCAGCAGACGATAGTCATGCCGGGCCATAGCCCGGTTCACGGCTTCCGCCATTAAACCACGCCAGTGATCGTTCGTGAGCAGTGGCCGTCGTTGATAACAGGAAAACGTCAACTCATGGACATGGCCCGGTTCGGAGTAGTGCTTGACCTGCTTGCGAATGACAGCCACCAAGACGCTCCATCAACCTGTCGGGATGCCACTGCTGGATCGTTCCAGGGTGCCACTACTTGGGTGCCACTGCTGGCTTGCCCAGCAGTGCTCCTCCGATCGGCCAACAATCTCGACCACAGTCACCGACTTTAGCACCAGCACACCATGATCCACGATACCCCATCCCAAAAGATGCCAACAACTATTTCCAGCCGACGATCGATCTCGGTTAACGGCTACATACACCCTTCATCAGTCCCCGGAAGAGCACTGCTGGGCAAGCCAGCAGTGGCACCCGAGGCACATTCACAACCCACTCTTACCCGCCCTCACCGGCTTACTCCCCAGCTCCGTCAGCTTTTTCAGCTCTGCCTCATCCAGCGCCCGGTCGAAGACGGCCACGCCGCCGATCCAGCCGGTGAAGCCCACGCTCTTTGAACTGTGGATCACCCGGCCAATCGTGAACGGGCCGCCCGTGCCGTCGTTGGCGGGCGTGTAGATGTCGTGCGGGTACCACCAGGGGTTCAGCCGGATCCCCACCAGCTCCCGCCCCCGCACCTGCCACTCTCCAGCCATCCTTTCGCCACCCGCCTTTTCGCCATCCCTTTTTGCCAGCGTGGTCTTCACCTTCGTGTAGCCGTACTCCCGCAGTTCGACCCGCTCGCTCTCTGTTTCGCTCAACACCTTCACCGCCACCGGCGTCTCTTCCGGCGGGTTGTAGAACTGGTCCGCCGGGAACTTCACATCCTCCCCCGGCTGCAAGCCCGGCTCCCGGCGAAGATGCCCCTGCAGCCACGCGTTGGCCGCGAATTTGAGGAGGTTGTCCTGCTGCGGATTCTCCAGCCAGCGATCCCCCGCCCGCCCGTCGAGCCAGCCGGTGAGCTGATCCCGCTCGTGGTCGAAGGTCATCGCGAAGCAGCGCCAGGCGGCGTCCAGCGTCTCGGCGGGAGCATCAGCAGCCACCTTGGGCGAGACGTCCGCCGAGTTGCACTTGTGGAGGGCGTAGCGGTTGAGGAACGAACTCGCCCCGTTCTCGGAAACATGCCCGCAGGCCGACCCCTCCTTGTTGAGACCCGCGAAGAGGGCATATTGCCGCTGCCCGCGCTGCACCTTCTGGATCCCTGCCGTGCTGTCTTGTTTGAGGTCGGTCCCCTCGTGCCAGATCCCGGCGAGAGCATGGTTGCCGCTCTCGCGGATGGCCCAGACGACGACCGTCACCGACTTCCCCGCCCCCTTGATATCAAGCGGCGTATCGTGCAGCCGGTCGCGGGGCACGTAAAGGAACGGCCGGAAGTTGGGATCGGCCTCGGGACGAATCCGCACTGCCTCCCCGAACGGTCCCCGTCCCAGAAGGGGAAAGTCGTCATAGCACGCCGCCCGCCCCTCCCCCCAAAAATCCCGCACATAGTTCCCAGCGTCCAGCGGATACTCGTTCGGAGCCGCCTCGCCAGCCTTCCCCGCTTTTTCCGCCTCCCTGCCGAAGGCAGGCACATGCGCCAAAAACCGCCGCCCGCCACCCTCCTCTCGCTTCACAAAATCCCAAACCGCCACACACCCCGGCGTGTTCACCACAGTAGCGACCCGCTCAGAAGATTTCTCCTGCGCGGGGACCGGAGCAACCACCAACCACAAACAGCCTATCAGCAGCCAGATACGCATGGGACGACCTGAAAAAGAGAGGGAGAGAGCTGCATTCCTCATCAGCTCTTCGCAGCGCTTGAAAGGATGTCAATCGGACGGTTTCACTGGATAGGGGACATCGGTTGGCACCCCGGAAAATCACCGCAATCTTGGATCCAAAAACCAAGCGAGAAACCTTCTTAAAAGGAAGTGTGAAAGACTTACAACCCTGTTCGCTTTTCTCCTTACGGCTTGAACCTGCGGGCATCGGGGCAAACGAGTGAAACGCCTGCCTCCTGTCGTAATTGCGATTCGGATTAGAGCTAGCTCGCCATGAGCCATTTCACCTGGCTACGGCCGTGTCTGACCACGTCGATCACCATTAATGGTCAAGAAGCGCACTCGCTTGTAGGGTATTCCGTCATTCCATTGTCGAGGGTAGGGTGGCAGTCCTTCTAGCGCCGGGGGGGACCATTTGAATTCTTCTAATGCTTTCCCAACTGCGGGGTCGGTCACAATAGTCTTCAGGAACGGGTCATTCCGTATGGCCGCTACATCTGCTTCTATCGGCAAACTCTTAAGCCCATCGAGAACCTCTAAAAACAACCTTGTCGCCTCACGTTTCAAACTATCATTGCAGGGATCTTCTTCAGCTTCACCAAGCTTCACTAACACGCATACGAGGTTGTAGTCGCATTGCTCACATTTGCCGCTCCCCGACAGGCGTTTCTTGGCATTCGTAAGAACGCCGTTGAGTTCCGTTATAGCCGCCTGATGTGCGCCAACTTGTTCGGCCGACATTTTATCCATCGGTACAGCCTTTTCGGCAGACGAGGCCAGGCAGCGTGCGATCGTTAGTTCGAGATGCCCGAGTTCGTGATTCTGATCCGGGTGCCAAGACGAGAATCGTTCCGCAGACGTCAAAAACTGTTTTGCTTTGGCACATTGTCCTTGTTCCGCGGCAAGAGCGGCCCGCAATAAGAAGAGGTCGAAGAATATCCTGCCTCTTGCAGGGTCCTCCAATTTCGCAACTCCAGGCTCTCCGATCGAGTTAAATGACTTATCTAGCGCCGTTATGGCCGCCTCCAACGATCCTGTCGACCAGTGTGCCAAACAGACAGAGAACCACACTCTTGCGGCAACCGTTTCGTCAAGCGTCACTTTTCCGATAAACAATTCAGCCAAAGATATATCCTTCTGGCATGCCAACCGCGACGTGCCGTCTAGCTCGCCATTCAATTGAGCATGGCGAAGAGACACAGAGTTAAGTCGATTATTGACAGCGCCTAGTCCGAGTGGAGGAACGGCAACTTTCTGCGAGGTCATAGAAGGATCTCGCCACATCGGATAGCTATAGCAGTCGTCCTTCATATACTGCCAAGCACTCTCATTGGCAGTAAGGGCGTTGCCATATTGTTGTCCAAGCTCATATTGGAATGAAAGAGTCTGAAGTAGATTTGCCATTTTTATTCGAGTCACAATGGAGGAGTCAGGTGGAATTGACTGTTCAATATCGTGTATTCCCTCCTTCAGCAGTTGGATTGCGAAAGCATGGGAAGTACACTTTGATAATTCACTATTTAATGCATCGATCTTTACATCGGTTGGATCTGCTTCGGCAATTTTGATGGGAGCGGTATGTTCACTTGGCTTTGGTGGAACATCGGAGGTGAGCTCATTGCGTTCAGGCGCAATAGATGTGGCACTCTTCTCTGTTAACACCTTGACAGGTTGCACGTTTGACATTTTCGATTTCTGCGCGGCGCTAGGATTAGGATAGAGCAGTAGGAACGAAATCAACCATACGCCGAATCCTCCAGTTGCCGTAATCGCCAAGCCCGCACGAATACCTTCCGTCTTTGCCAATAATCGCCCCGGAAACATGGCACAAAGACATCCAGAGGCCAGTGCCAGCACCCAACTTAACACCGCGCGTTGCGTATCAGTGATATCGGCCATGACGAACGCCACCCCGGCAAGCCCTAAGGCGAATATGATCAGGCAGACTCCGAGCAAGGTCCATACCCACGACGGGTGGCCAGCGAAATCCGGCGTAATTGCTGGCTGTTTCGTCGGGCTGCAATCCTCGGGTTTGGAAAAGTCTGTTGTAGCGACCGTCCTAGGCTCGGCGGCTGTCAACCTAAGATATTTTTGATTATTCGCTACAATCTGCTTGTGCCAATAGTCATAATCCTCGACACTGATCGAGGGCGCGGCCAGTGAGTGATTGCCCGGCTGCTGGGCCATCCGGAGGAGGCTGTCTGCGTTGTGACCTTCGTCTGTTTGAGTCACAGTGCGGGGTTTGGAGCCTTGTGGGAGCGAATAATCCCTTAAGACGAACGAAGATTTCTTCGATTTGGGATTGTCGCGGATACTTAAGAGTAGAAAGGTATTTTCATTGATTGACCTGATGTATATAAGATGTTTGGACATTTGTGCTCTCTGGACACCTGTGTATATTTAATGCACGTTAATGCGTGTGTGGAGATCTTTTGGCAGCGGTGCGATGTTCAATTAAGTATTACGCGGAATTGTCACGGGATAATCCAAGAAAGTGGTCGCTTGAATGATGCACGCTGACTCTTCTAAATCAACAAATATGTGGCGTTTACGTTTAGCGTCAATGGAGCACGGAGTTGCCCAGGTTGCTGGTCGGCGAGCGACCGGCGTGCCGTAGGCGGGGGCGGTTCGTTTCCTTTCAACGGATTCTTGTTGCAAAGGGTGCTTCTGAGTTCGTGTCGATGTTCTGAGTGGCGAAGCCAATTTCCAACTACTGGCGACACACTTTTTCCGCCCATTCACTTCACCGTCACCGTGTACTTTTGCTCGACTGGCTTCAGGATGCGGCCGATGGTTTGTTTTTGATGGTGTGGGGATCCGGCAGATGTTGTCTTCTTGAAGGAACGGCGGTTCGTGGTTCATGACAATCCCTCCGGCCCGAACTCGGCCTCAATTTGCTCAATGGTCGGCAGGCTCCCTTTCAGTTTCTCGGGCAGCGACTTGAGCAATTTGGTTTGCCACTCCGCCACGCCGATCGGTTTGGTGATGTCCCGCAGGGCGTATTCGGCTTTGATGCGGTCGCGGGACTTGCAGAGGATCAGTCCCATCGACGGAGCATCGGTGGGATGTCTCATCAGGTCGTCGACCGCCGAGAGATAGTAGTTCATCTTCCCCGCATCCTCGGGCGTGAACTTCCGCATCTTCAAATCGACGACGATGAAACACCGCAGCTTCAAATGATAGAACAGCAGGTCGAGGTAATCGTCTTCCTCCCCCACCGACAGCGGTACCTGTCGTCCCACGAAAGCGAACCCGGCTCCCAGTTCCAGCAGGAATTTCCGGATGTGATCGACCAGCCCCAACTCCAAATCCCGCTCGACGGCGTCTTCCCGCAGCGTGAGGAAATCGAACAGGTACGGGTCTTTGAGCGACTGCTGGGCCAGGTCGGATTGGGGAGCGGGCAACGTCCCGGCGAAGTTGCTGATCGCCTTCCCTTGGCGGCCGAAGAGATCGCTTTCGATCTGCACCGTCAGAACCGCCCGGCTCCAGCCATGTTCAAGGGTTTTGGAGGCATACCACAGGCGTTGAGTAGGGTCTTTGATCTTCGAGATCAAAATGACGTTGTGGAACCAGGGAATTTCCGCGACAGGTGAGGGTGGCACAGTGTCGGTCAATTCTGTCGCAGGTTGCGAGAGAATTGGCGCCTTGGAGCTTTTCCGAGATTTCAAATCTGTCGCAGGCTGCGATGGAATTGCAGCAGCACGCCGGTAAGCCACGAAAAACGCCCGCATCCGCCAGATGTTCACCGGAGAAAAACCACCCAAGCCGGGAAATGCTTTCTGCACATCCGCAGCCAGCCGATCCACGATTCCCTTGCCCCAACCTTCCCGATCCTGCCGCTCGACGATCAGGCGACCGATGTCCCAATAGAGCTGGATCAACTCGCGGTTGACCGACAGCATCGCCTTCGTCTGAGCCTGCTGCACGCGGCACTTCAGCGACTCCAGAAACGCGGGATAGTCGGCGGGCAACCCCAATGCGGCCAAACCCGCCGCAGGCTTCTTTTTCGCCATCACACCCCTCGCTCGTCCGATTGTCGCAGAATCTCACAGGTTGCTCATCCTCGAGCTACTGGCGACACAAGTTCCTCCAGTCCGCTCACTTCACCATGACCATGTACCTTTCCTCCACCGGTTTCAAAGTGAGGTCGAAGGTTTGTTTAATCACGGTGATTTCCAGGGGGCCGGGAGTGGTGGTTTGGATGTCGTATTCCATGATCAGGGCGCCGATCATGGGGCGGCCTCCCTTGAAGGTGCGGAGCGAGGATTGGCGGAGGAGTTGGCCGCTCCCTTTGACGGCCACGCTCACCGTCCCTCCCGAAGGCGTCGAACCCGTCACCCGGACGATGGTCCCCTGTTTTACGGCAGACTCCGCCCCGACCTCTTGGGGCCCCTCGAGCACGATCACCGGCGTGATGGCCGGGGCGACCTTTTCCGCCGCCTGACTTTCGGGAGCCTGCCCGGCCTGCGGCTGCTGTGCGGGGATGTTTGCTGGATTGTTTTTCAGTGCGGCCTCACCCACCGGGGCCTTTACCAAGCCACTGCCCACCCCGATGGTGGCCAACAACGAGAGTGCCACCACCAATTTCAAAAACGTCGTCATGGCCCGTGCCTCCCCAGGGTTGCTTTCACTTCCCCGGCGACAGCAGCTAGGGCACGCATGAGCATACTTGGCGGTTCCATGAACGCAAGGTTTGCCTGAGGCAGGGTGTGTGATCAGCGGTGCCGCTTGGAGCCACCCTCGAACCTCCCGCCGCTTGCCGTCTGCGGGGGAGATGAACATCATGGCTTCGACTAGCGGTTCATCGCCCAGACACCTTCCCCACGACTCACAGACACTCATTCGAGACACGGAAGGTTTTCGGCATGATTGGGGAATGCGGAATGTCGGTCGCGGTGCCCATCCGCAAAGCCCTGTGGCTGGCCGTCCTCCTCATGGCCGCCGGTTGCGGCGAGGGGGGGCCTCAGCAACCCGTCATCGTGCCGACGGGCGTTTCCCCCGTCACCCGCACCGTTCGCGTCGCCGCCGCTTCCGATCTTCAATTCGCGATGGGCGAAGTCATCGTCGAATTCCAGAAGGCCAATCCCACAATCCAGGTGACGCCCACCTACGGGTCATCCGGCAACTTCTTTTCGCAACTCTCGAACAAGGCCCCTTTCGACATCTTCTTCTCCGCCGACATCGACTATCCTCGCAAGCTGGATGAGGCGGGGCTGACGTTGAAGGACTCCCTGTTCGACTACGCCGTCGGGAGGATCGTCGTCTGGGTTCCCCAAGATTCGCCGATCGATGTCGAGAAAATAGGTATCGAGTCATTGATCCATCCCTCGGTCAAAAAAATAGCGATCGCCAATCCAGCCCACGCCCCCTATGGCCGGGCGGCTGAAGCGGCTCTCAAGACGCTTGGTCTTTATGACCGCGTGCAGGGCAAGCTCGTGCTGGGCGAGAACATCGCCCAGACGGCGCAGTTCGTCGACAGCGGCGCGGCCGATATCGGCCTCATCGCGCTCTCGCTCGCGGTGGCCCCCCAAATGAAGGAGAAAGGGAGATATTGGCTCGTGCCGGTCGATTCGCACCCCGTATTGGAACAGGGGGGTGTCATCCTCGCCTGGGCGAAGGACGTGGAAGCGACCGGGCAGTTCCAAGCCTTCGTGACCGGCGATGTCGGACGAGCCATCCTCAAACGCTACGGGTTCGTCCTGCCGGGGGAATGAGCGATGGATTGGACGGCGATCTGGCTCACGCTCCGCCTGGCGGCTTGCAC
>PNLE01000016.1 GCA_013822855.1 Planctomyces sp. | reverse complement strand
GATTCGGAGGCACATGCTTGCCGGAAGGCGGCCAGTTGAGCCGCACCCAGCCCCTCCTTGCTGCGGCGAAGCATGAGGGTGATCTTGTCGTCATGCCGCGAAAACTCGTTGACGACATCGGCCGTGCCATCGGGAGAGCTGTCATCCACGACCATGATGGTCGCCTGGGGCAATTCCTGGCGAATCGCGGGGAGCAGCAGTCGGATGTTTTCGCGTTCGTTGTACGTGCAGATGGAGATCAACACACGTGCTTCATGCACCAAAGTCATCCGCCCCCTGCCCGCTCGACAAACCCGACCATCAAATCATGGAGGCGTAGTGAGATCATCTCCCACGCCCCGTGGCTACACTTTCAGCCATCGCACGAAGCATCAGTTCTTGGAGCGATGATTTCAAGGGCTGGGTGGTGGCAGCATGGGGCCGGTCGTTCCACTTCCTGCAGGCTTCTTACCCGACATGGGGGCCAAGGGTGCGCCCGAAATGCCAGGCAACGCTGGAAGCACGGGGGGTGTTGCGTTCTGGGGCGGCTCGATATTCGTTGGCGCGGGAGACGCCGGCGAGGGGTTTGCATCTTCATCCGGCAGCGGAGCGACGGGTGGCGGTGGCAAAGGGGAACGGGGTGGCCGACCCGCACCGCTCGGCATTTCGTCCAACGCGGGAGCTGGCGGTTGAATATCGATGGGAGCCGCGTCACGTGAAGGGAGTGGCGGTAGCTCTTGCGGTGTAAATGCGGGGCCGCGACCATCGGGTGTGACAGGATCGAACACCGGCCCCCGAGGCAACACTTGGGGAGCCGTGGGATTGGCTCGGGGCTGGGCACCGCGAGGCTGAATGACGGTGTATCCCGCAGTTGGTGGATTCACGGGCGAGTGCCGCATCGCGGGGGGAGCACCACCGGGTAGCGGTTGTGGACCGGACGGAGCGACGCCAGTCACTGCGCGATTCATTCCGGGCAAGTTGACAGGAGCGTTCGCCTGACCTTCGTTGAGCCGACCTTCAAGAGGCTGACCCTCGTTCCCGTTCTGGGCCGGGGCCAACTGGCTGGCGAGCAGGACTTCAAAATGGGGCCCGCGACCCGCCATCTGCAAACCGGCTTGGAGAACTTCAATCGATCGGGGATCGCGATCGAAATGGAGCAGCAGGCCCAACAGGAAAAGACGATCGGTGTCGCGGATATCCTCCCGAACCCAATCGCTCGCCCGATGGATGGTGTTCATGCGGGCAAGATCGTTGTCCTGGCCGAAGAGCATGACGAGCGACGCTCCCTCGCGAGCGATTTCAGGGTTCAGATACAAGGCCCGCTTGAAGTACGCCACGGCGGAGGTGTGCCGTCCCATCGCCGCCAGGCACAAGCCGGTGCGGAAGTGGGCCTCGCCACGGTCATCGGCCAGGGAAACCGCCTTGCGATACTCGACAAAGGCCTTAGCCCACTGCTGCTGACGGAACCAGTGATCCCCCAGGCTTTGAGCTTCGAGGCTGCGGATCTTCGAATCGGGACCGGAGGCCGCCACAGGTCTTTGGGCCGGCTCGACGATGGCGGCGTCGATTCCGAACTGGTCAGGGATGGGCCCGATGGCATTCAGATCCCCCTGCGGACCAATCCCGCCAGCACCCAAAGGAGCACCCGGTGGCGTTCCCCACAGCGGAGCGGAGGTGGGCAATGGGGACCCGATGATGCTGCCGCCCAGCGGCCCCAGGCCGCCATAGGTGCCGACATATTGATTCTGAAAACCGTTCGGCCCCCAGACGGGGGTGTAGACATTGGCACCGCGCGAAGGAGGAATACCCAGCCCGGTCTGCTCGACACCCCACGAGTAACCGCCGATGGGGCCCGCCATGCCTGGGCCATATGCGCCCCAGCCGGTGTTGTAAGGCACCGCGCCATAGTTGCCCCAGCCACCATAGTAGCCGGGGAAGAATGGCGGTGTGGTGTAGGTAATCATGCCGCCCGAGGTGAACGTGCCACCCACCCAACCCGGCCCCTGCGTGCTGACTCCGCCCCAACCGCCATACGAACGTTGGCGGGAATAGACGCCCGAGCCATGAAAATGGCCCCCGTGGTAGCCGGAGGATCGGGGATATCCCTGAGCCAGACATTCCGCAGAGGGAATCACTTCGGTGAAACCAATGCCGCCAACCATTGCGAGTGCGAGTGCCAGCTTCGATTGTTGGCGCGAAACAAAGTCGACAGCCGACGAGAGTAAAGGCATGTTCCATCCCTAGCGCATGGCGGGCACCGTTTTGATGGCAACCGCTGGATTATGCAGTGCGCGGGCGTCCGCTGCGAGAGCTTGGCAAGCTTCCGGCAGGGACAGGAGGACGCCTGGTGGCACACAATTTAGTATCACGCGGGAACCTTGGCCTGTAAAGATGCTGCGTCGTGGACATTCCGAAGAACAGGTGTTTGGCCGAGCTCCAAGTGTCATTCATCACCATCGGCTGATATGATCGGGAGGTCGGCAATCATCACGCCTGCTCCCCACCGCGATCTCTTCAAAAAGGTCTCTTCATGTTCCGAGTCGCGACCGCCCGCCTCTGTTTCTCCGCACGACGGATCGTCCCTCTGCTGTTGGCCCTCTTCTCCGCCAGTTCGATGGGCGTTGCCGAAGAGCTGAAAACCGTCGAGAAAGGGTCACCCTCCCAGCCGAGTGCGGCCCAGACGATCAAGGCACTCCTCATCTCGGGTGGTTGCTGCCACGATTATCCCCGCCAGCAGATCATCATCGCCAAAGGCTTGGCCCAGCGGGCGAAGATCCAGGTCGATGTCGTCGAGGAGGGGGATGGCAAAAAGGATCACATGGTTTCCAAGTACAACGAGGAGAACTGGGCGGAAGGCTACGATGTGATCCTCCACAACGAATGCTTCGGCGATGTGAAGGATGAGGCGTTCATCCGGCGGATCCTCAAGGCCCATCTGGAGGGGAAGCCGGCGGTCTTCATCCACTGTTCCATGCACAGCTACCGCAATTCGGGTGCGATCGCCGAGGGATGGCGGGAATTGATCGGCGTGACCTCCAAGCGGCATGAGAGTGCCCGGGCGGAGAATGTGGTCAACGTGCTTCCATCTCATCCCGTGATGCAGGGGTTCCCCGCGAAGTGGACCACGCCCAATGGTGAGTTGTACGTGATCGAAAAGGTCTGGCCGAATTGCACGCCGCTGGCGACGGCCTTCGGGCCGCAGACCAAGGCGGATCACCCGGTGATTTGGGTCAACACGCTGGGCAAAACCAAGGTGTTCGGCACCACGCTGGGCCACCACAACGAGACGATGCTCACGGAAGAGTGGCTGGGAGTTGTGACCCGAGGCACGCTCTGGACCGTCGGCAAGCTGCAGGAGAATGGCCAGCCGGTGGCTGGCTTTGAAGGGACGGGGGTCGAGCCGATCGAATTGCCCGGCCTCAGACCGATCCCGGAGAGTTCGCTGCCTGCTGCGAAATAAACTGTAATCCCGTTTTTTCTGAGAGAGCTGTCAACACTCCATCAGCCATTCTCCAAGCCCGGCAAACCTTTTTTGGTTTGCCGGGCTTGTTTTTTCAGCGACATGAAGACCCGCCGATCAATCATAACCGGATTTGGTATAAACACTTATGTCGCTCAGAATATTTTCGCTCGATGGATCGACACATGTTTGCGTAGGGATTTGTCGATGTGTATGATCACCTATGCCGTCTTTCGTTCAGTTTCCGCTTATTTCCGAGGAACCTCCCATGAAGACCCATCGTTCCGGTTTCACACTGATTGAGTTGCTGGTGGTGATCGCCATCATTGCGATCCTCATCGCCCTGCTCCTCCCCGCCGTCCAGCAAGCCCGCGAAGCCGCCCGCCGCACCCAATGCCGCAACAACCTGAAGCAATTGGGGCTGGCTCTGCACAATTATCACGACAACTTCCTAGTGTTTCCGCAGGGACATGCTCAAATTCAGAGTCGCAATGCCGCAGGAGAGACTTGGAAGGGGCGTGGTGTTTGGGTCGCGATTCTCCCGTTCATCGATCAAGGCCCGCTGTATAACACCTATGATTTCAACACGCATTCGATTCAGCAGGTTGCAGCTGTTCGAAATGCCAAAATTCCGGGTCTTCTCTGCCCCTCAGATCGAGCATGGACAGGTGGTGCTGAAAATGGCTTGAACTATTCTGGCTGTGCTGGCTCAAACACCAACTTCTGGGGTGCTGGTACTTCGAATGGGATGATCCAGAGACTGAGAAGCACAGGAATTCGAGATTGCACCGATGGTACTTCAAATGTCGTTCTGGCTGGCGAGATTCTGAAGGGGGACGGAGTTGACACCGCAGAATCAGATGCGGATATCTATCAGGCGAACCCCGCTCCAACTCTTAGCAGTACTACATTTCCGACCGCTGCCGACCTTGTGACCACTGGAACCTCTTGCTCGATCACATCGACAGCTCAGGCTTCCATGAGTCGGTGTGGACGTGATTACAGTTCTCCACATTCGATGCACAGTCAATTCAACACTGCTGCCACACCTAACTGGAAGCAGAGAACATGTGCCTTCGGTGGTAACTTCGGAGAATGTGCAGATCGAGATGGCATTTACCCCGCTCGCAGCCGTCATACCGGCGGAGCCCACTGCTTGATGGGTGACGGTTCGGTGAGGTTCGTCAGTGAGAATGTGGATCTACTCACATGGCAGAGGGCCGGTGCTCGTGATGACGGCAATGCTCTAGGTGAGTTCTAAACCAGTTTTTCACATCGGGTGATAACCAATTTCTGAATGTAAAACGCCCTATCTTCAATTTGTGAAGACAGGGTGTTTTCTTTCAAAAGCAACTAATTTCAAATATCAATTATATAGATCACACCCATATTCAGTCGTCTCATTGAGTTTGGGAGCTCCATTACCGTCCTGTCACGTTTCTCGGTTCAAGAGATTCTCCATGATCAAGTACTTCTTTGTCGTTCTGGCCATCTCCACGTTCGCCCTCGGGTGTGGGGAAACAAAGCAAAAATATGAAAATCAGAATTCAATCCAGCTCTCAGCACTTCAAACTTTCCGTGCGAACATCACAGCCTTGATTGCAACAAATCAACTTGACAGCGGATCGGCGGGCCTGGTTGAGCAGGTGGAGAAGCTGAAGGGAGTCGAGGGTCTCAATGTCGATGAACTGAAGCCATTGGTGGAGAAGCTCGTCAAAGAGCCGCGAAGCGTGGCCACCAACGCCAAGGCGATTCTTGCCAAGCTTCCACCTACGGAAGCGAAGCCAGCCGAGCCAGCCAAGAAGTAACCGCCCCAGTAGATTTCTTTCAAAATGAAACGGGTTCCCCGCAAGTTAATTCTTGCGGGGAACCCGTTTTGTTTTGAACTTTGGCCAATGGGTTTGAGCATAGCGGCTCAATGCATCACATGAAAACAACTAATGCATAGGGCGTTGTTTCTTACTTGCTTGTGTGTTTGTACTCATTTGCTGTGGTTTTTCGTGAAATTCCTGCCAGAAAGTGGCCCCGATATGTATCAGCACATATTGATTTAACGAGGCGTCGTCGATAGCTTTCTTGGCACTAGGCGAGTCAGTGATCTGGAGGCTGTTCTCGTAGCTTCGGCAGCCGACCGGACTTTCGACCGGCGCCTGGTGAGTCCCTTTGTTTTCGACTTTTTCACTTCTTTGGAGTCCACCATGCGCTCGCACACGTCCTCTCGTCCGGGGTTCACATTGATTGAACTCCTGGTGGTGATCGCGATCATCGCCATCCTCATCGCCCTGCTCCTGCCCGCCGTCCAGCAAGCCCGCGAGGCGGCCCGCCGCACCCAGTGCAAGAACAACCTCAAGCAGTTCGGCCTGGCGCTGCACAACTTCCACGACACCTACAACGTCTTCCCCGCCGGGATGTCGGACGATGACAACAAAAGCTGGGGTTGGGGTGCTGCAGTTCTGCCCGAGCTAGACCAGGCACCGCTCTACAATCTGCTGGTGGCCGACACGCTCTATTACTTCCGGGTTCCCGTCAACGGCTCGGGATACACATCGCATGCGAATATCGACGGCACTCCGGCCAACAACGCGGCGGAGATCAACACCAACGCTGCCAGTGGTGCCGCTCAAAGAGTGTTGACGGCCTTCGTCTGCCCCTCTGACACTTTGCCGGCGAAGGACAATGACGGATACGCAAAATCCAACTACATGGGGAATATCGGCGGCGAGATCAGCACGACCTGCGCAGATGGTAATTTCAATGGGGCCAGGCAGACCGGTGTCTTCAGAATGTCCAATAACAATACCGATACTTGGTGGACGAAGATGCGGGATTTCACCGACGGCACCACCAACACGGCACTCTTGGGCGAAGTTTCGATCTCGGCCAACGTCTCGCCATCGAACACGGGCAACGGCAACTATCCCCTCTGGGCGGCTGGCAACAACAATGCGGGCTGCAATGGCCGCACCTCGATCGGCGGTCAGTTGCGGATCATGGATAATGTGCTCGATGCCACTACCGGACAAGGAATTTACCGGATCAATGGCGGCTCCGATCAGGCATTCGGCAGTCGACACACCGGTGGTGCCCACTTCCTTTTGGGTGACGGTTCGGTGAAGTTCCTCAGCGAAAACATCGATTTGACCCTCTACCGGGGGATTGGCTCCCGCGCTGGCGGAGAAACACTGGGCGAGTTCTAAGTCTCATGCCACGATGTGAATTCGACCTGAAGACCATTGCATTCCTACGCCTGTCGCGATTTTCGTGGCAGGCGTTTCCTTTACCCCTCCCACACAGCGGAATTGCTTCATGACGCATCTGATTCGTCTCGCCCTCTGTTCTCTCGTCCTCGGTGGATTTTCAACAACGATGCTCGCCGGTTGCGGCGGCGGTACCCCGGTCGCTATCAAAACCGCAGAGGAATCGGCCAAGGTGCAGAAGGAAGCTGAGGAGATGGCTGCAAAAGCTGCGGAGGCTCATTCGGCAGGTAAGAAGAAGTAAGGATCAAGCATTTTCGCAGGAGAATGTGACAAAAAGAGAAGCGGGGTGCCAAGGTGAATTCACCAAGGCGTCCCGCTTCTCTTTTCATACTTATGGTTCGACTGTGGATCAACGTCATGTAGGATCTTCTGACATGGCCGCACCAAGCTGCGGGCCATGCCACCCAGGCTGACATTGAGCGAGTCGAGGACGCATCGAGCGACTATTGCTCCAGGCTGATCGACGTGTGCTCAGTGCGGGCGATTGGTTCGCCGATGATTTGTACCATCTGGTCGTAATCCAGCGACTCGGCCTTCACCAGTTCCTGGGTCAGCTTGTCGAGATCGGCCCGGTGTTCGATCAGCATCTGGGTCGCCTTGGCTGCAGCATCCACCAGGATCCGCTGCACTTCCTGATCGATCAGATGGGCCGTTGCTTCGCTGTGCTCCCGCGGCTCGGACATTTCCTTCCCGAGGAAGGGATGCTCGTCGCCGCTGCGGAAGGCGACGGGGCCGATGACTTCACTCATCCCCCAATGGGCAACCATCCGCCGGGTCAACTGCGTGGCCCGCTTGAGATCGTCCTCGGCACCGGCGGAGAACTCGTCGAACACCAGCTTCTCGGCGGCCCGGCCACCCAACATGAAAACAAGCTGGGCGTGGATCCGCTTCTCGCCGATGTTGTAGCGTTCCTCGTTGGGCAGGAGTTGTGTCACGCCCAGGGCCCGGCCCCGGGGAATGACCGTCACCTTGTGAACCGGATCCAGTTCCGGCTGAAACCAAGCCAACAGGGCATGGCCCGCCTCGTGGTAGGCCGTCATTTCACGCTCGTGGGGAGAAAGGATCTCTTCCCGCTTGGCGCCCATCAGCACGCGGTCGCGGGCCAGATCAAAATCGACCTTGGTCACCTTGTCTCGGTTTTCACGGGCGGCACTGAGAGCCGCCTCGTTGACGAGGTTCTTGAGCTCCGCACCCGAAAATCCAATGGTCGAGGCGGCGATGGCGGCGAGATCGACATCGTCGGCCAGTGGCACCTTCCGGCTGTGAACCTTCAGGATTGCCTCGCGGCCCGTCTTGTTGGAACGATCCACAGAGACGTGCCGATCAAAGCGGCCCGGTCGCAACAGGGCGGGGTCGAGGACATCCGGCCGATTCGTGGCGGCGATGACGATCACCGCCTCGGTCTGGTTGAAGCCGTCCATCTCGCTGAGGATCTGGTTGAGCGTCTGTTCGCGTTCATCATGGCCACCACCCAGCCCCGCTCCACGAACGCGGCCGACGGCGTCGATTTCGTCGATGAACATGATACACGGACTGTTTTCCTTGGCGTTGCGGAAGAGATCCCGCACACGGCTGGCACCCACACCGACGAACATCTGGATGAACTCGGAACCGTTGATCGAATAGAAAGGAACGCCAGCCTCACCCGCCGTGGCCCGTGCCAGCAAGGTCTTGCCAGTTCCGGGTGGCCCCATGAGCAGCACGCCCTTGGGAATCTGGGCACCGAGCTTCTGGAACTTTTGCGGCGTTTTGAGGAACTCGACGATCTCTGCGAGTTCACCCTTGGCCTGCTCCATGGCGGCGACATCGGCGAAGGTCGTCATCTGATCGCTGGATTTGAACTTCTTCGCGGGGCTGCGGATGAAGTTACCCATCATGCCGCCGCCACCCATGGGGTCGCTTTGGCGACGCATCATGAAATAGAACACGCCGAGGATCAGCAGCGGGCCGGAGAGCCAGAGGAGAAGCGTGAAGCCGAGGCCGGGATCCTGCGATTCGGCGGAGATCTTCACGCCTTTATCCCGCAGCAACCGCAGCAGATCGTCGTCCTGCTTCATGGGCAGAACGGTATTGAAGTTCGCCGGGAGCTTTTTGGCGGCATCCTCGGGATCGACCGTGTTCTTCTCGTCTTTCCACGTCCCCGTGAGCAGCTCGCCGTGGAATGTGACCTTCTTGATATTCCCCAGCTCGGCCTGCCGCCAGACGAACATGTAGTCGACCCGTTTCCCCTGATTGGACGGCGCGGCCTGCCACATCCAGAGGAAACCAATCGAGAGGATGGCGAGCAGGATCAGCCAGGTTGCGGAGAACGGTGGCCGTTTGGGCTCATCGTCCGAATCACGGCTGGCTGGCCGACGGGGGGCGGGCTTGGAGGGGGAATCCTTCGGCAGCGGAGCCATGAGGCCTCTTCGTAGCAGTGCAAGGTGCGAGAATTGTCAATGAAGGCCCACAGTCGTCAACAGGATGTTAGACGAAAAGGATTCAGCGACGAGATGTTTCAGGGCAAGGGTTTGCGAACTCGGCAAGCATAATGCGGTACAGCCAACTTGGGCAAACCAGACAAGCCTTCCGTCATTCCGCAAAATCGACCGTTCCACACAGGTTCACCCTCATTCTACGCCAGAGATCGCCGCCGCTGTGGCGCTGATTTCCCAGAGGTTGCCAAGTGCCCAACGGCAAGTCGCGAAGTTCGGGGGGCGCATGTGCGGGGCGATCAATCGGCCCACCAGTAACGCACAATGCAGTACAGCGCCTGGACGCCATCCTTCCAGCCGATTTTCTTGCCCTGCTCGTAAGTTCGACCGGAATAGCTGATCGACATTTCGTAGATCCGCAGATTCCGGCGGGCGACCTTGGCAGTGATCTCGGGTTCGATGCCAAACCGATTCTGCTTAAGGGTTGGCCAGATCGAGTCGAGTGCCGAGCGTGTGAAGACCTTGTAGCAGGTCTCCATGTCGGTGAGATTCAGATTCGTGAAGCAGTTCGACATCGTCGTCAACACGGTGTTGCCGAGATAGTGCCAGTAGTAGAGCACGCGATGCTCCTGGTCGCCCAGGAACCGGCTGCCGAAGACCACATCGGCCTTACCTTCGATGATGGGGCGGAGCAGCCGGAGATATTCGGACGGGTCGTACTCCAGATCGGCGTCTTGGATGATGATGACGGAGCCGGTGGTCTTGGAAAATCCCGTCTTGACGGCGGCCCCTTTTCCCTTGTTTTTCTCATGATAGGCGAAGACAAGGCGGTTGAGCGGATCCACCGGTGCGGTCGCCAGTTCGCCTTCCATTTCCCGCAACTGATCGCCGGTGCCGTCCTTGCTGCAATCGTCGATCAGGACGATTTCCTTACGAATAGGTACCGCCTTGACGCGATCCAGGAGAACCTTGAATGAGTCCTTCTCGTTGTAGATCGGGATCACCACGCTGAGCAGCACATCATCGGGAACCGCATAGATTCCGAGCTGGCGGCAAACGACATCGCCCAGCTGTTGACGCACTCCCTCGAACCATTCGGGGCTGTAGGGCCGCTTCTCGACTTCCAGTTCCGTCAGATTCATCCCGGTGTTATCCCTTCATGCCGCTCGAAATCGAAATCGAAACAGTCCCTGTGGACGCCCGGCCCATCGTGCGTCGGACGCTGACCTAACGCCAGACCCGCCTCGTGGATTTATCGCCACAAGTCTTTAACAGATCACGAATAGGAATGCGACTTCCACGGAAGTTCGGTGCGATTGTCGGTTCACGGGAAAGTTGACACGATACAGACTTCCCACCCATTTCGGAGTGCTCCCGCCATGGATCGTAAGTTGTTCCACCTCATCGATGAAGCCACGAATCATCATGCGGCCCCGTTGCATGCCGCTTCGCAGACGGATGACGACGTGCCGGAACTCAGTGTGCCGTGGGAATTGAGTTTTTCCACGCTGAAAGCTGGCCTTTCCGCCGGTGTGGATGTCCTAAAGGTGAGACTGGGCGAGGTGGAATTCCAGATCCTGCCCACGCGCGGCATGGGTCTCTGGAAGGGGAATGTGGCGGGGTTTCCGGTCGAGTGGAAATCACCCGTGACGCGGCCGGTCCATCCGAGCTTCGTCAACCTGCATGATCGTGGCGGCCTGGGGTGGCTGCACGGGTTCAATGAGCTTCTATGCCGGTGCGGTCTTGGCTTCAACGGCCCCCCCGGCAACGATGCGGGCCAGGTGGTCACCCTCCACGGACGGATTGCCAACCTCCCCGCCCACAGCCTCCGAGTGGAGGTTTCAGCGGCGGAGCGAACGATCAGCGTGATGGGGATTGTCGACGAACTCTCTATGTTCGGCGACTGCTACCGCCTGCAAACGACGTACACCTTCCGAGCAGGCTTTTCAGGGATCGAGATCCACGATCTCATCACGAATCTTAGTGGCCACGATGTCCCCCTCTCGCTGCTCTACCACCTGAACATCGGGAAGCCTTTCCTTGCGCCGGGTGCCCAATTGCATGTCCCCTTCCACACGATGGCCCCGCGGGATGCGACGGCGGCAGCCGGTGTTTCGACCTGGCCTACCTACCTCGGCCCAACAGCGCGCTACGCGGAAGAAGCCTATTTCTTCGATCCCATAGCGGATGAATGTGGTCAATCGCTGGCACTCTTGGTTCCACCTGTTGATTCAGTGGGCGAGGTTCAAACAGGCGCCGCTCACGACCCGCTGGCCTTGGCGGTGCGGTTCGACCGAAGTTCGCTGCCGTGGTTCACCGTCTGGAAAAACACTTGCGACGAAGCGACCGGCTATGTGACGGGGCTCGAACCTGCGGTGAACTTGCCCAATTTCCGTGGATTCGAGCGTTCCCAAGGTCGCCTGCCAGCGATCGCTCCGAGTGGCAGCTACGACACTCACTTTTCGCTCGAAGTACTGACACAGCAGCAGGATATCGATACGGCGATCGCCCGGATTCGCGGTTTGCAGGAGCAGTCGCCGGGGGTGATTCATCCCGCGCCCAAGCCTGGCTGGTCGCCGAATATCATCGAGAATACGGCCTTGGAGAATTAGCTGGCGTTCATGTGCAAACCAGTTGCCGTGGCAATTTCTCTGCTTCCAACCATTCACCATCCACTTCCAACCAATCACTTCGGCCAATCGAACTTCCCCATTCGCCAAACCCGCCCACTTTCCGGCCAAAATGGCACCGTTGCCAGCCATTATTTTTCCAGAACTCCCATCTTTGAAGGGAATTGCGCCGTCTCCAGCCTTTTCAAAAAAGTGGGATTCTGACTAAAATTCGGTTTGCACTCCCCGTGTCTGGATGGAAGGCAATGTGCCTTCGTCGACATACCCGACTCCATTTTTGAGACGAGGCTCGTTTCGCCCGGAGTGCTCGAGACGGCCGCCGCCGGTTCCCATGGCCGATGGATTCACCTTAAGGGTTGCCCTTTTGTTGAATCATATGGGAGCTGTGCAGTCAGGATTGAACACGCATGGTTGATCGTCATCTGCTCCGCGAATACTCCATCAGCGACGACGAGCTGGATCAGGCCTTCGCGGCCTCGCTCGGTCTGGAAGACGCCGGCCTCGATCAGGAAGAGATCGACGCCCTCTACACGCCACACGGCGAAACCTACGATGTGAACTCGATCATCGAAGGGACGGTCATTCGCATCGAAGGCGAAGAAGTCCTCATCGACATCGGCTACAAGAGCGAAGGGATCGTCCCCATCGAAGAATGGGGCGACGAAGACGAACAGCCCGTTCCCGGCATGCGGATCTCCGTTCTCCTCGAGGAAATCGAGGACGAATTCGGCCTGATCATGCTTTCCAAGAAGAAGGCTGACCGGATCCGCGAATGGGAAAAGGTCATTCGCGAACACAAGGAAGGCGACGTCGTCAAGGGCGAAGTCGTCCGCAAGATCAAGGGTGGTCTGCTCGTCAACATCGGCGTCAACGTCTTCCTGCCCGCCTCGCAGGTTGATATCCGCCGCCCACACGATCTCGATTCCTACAAGGGCCGGGTCATCGAGTGCCTGATCCTCAAAATCGACGAACAGCGTCGCAACATCGTCGTCTCCCGCCGCCGCCTGATCGAAGAGCAGCGCGAGCGGATGAAGAAGACCCTGCTCGCCGACCTCAAGGAACGCGAAATCCGCAAGGGGACGGTCAAGAACATCGCCGACTTCGGCGCGTTCGTCGACCTCGGCGGCATCGACGGCTTGCTGCACATCACCGATATGAGCTGGGGCCGCATCGGCCACCCGAGCGAAATGGTGAAGATCGACGACGAAATCGAAGTCATGATCCTGCACATCGACCGGGACCGCGAGAAGATCGCCCTCGGCCTGAAGCAGAAGGACAAGAGCCCTTGGGACGATGTCGAAACCAAGTACCCGGTCGGCACGAAGATCAAGGGCGATGTCGTCAACGTCATGAGCTACGGCGCGTTCGTGAAGCTGGAAGACGGCATCGAAGGCCTCGTCCACATCAGCGAAATGTCGTGGACGAAACGCGTCAACCACCCTTCGGAGCTGGTCAACCCCGGTGACGAAGTCGAAGTGGTCGTCCTCAATATCAACAAGGACAAGCAGGAAATCTCCCTGGGGATGAAGCAGGCCCTGCCCAATCCTTGGGATCAGGTTTCGGCCAAGTACCCGCCCGGCACCATTGTCGAGGGAACCGTCCGCAACCTCACCAACTACGGCGCGTTCATCGAGCTCGAAGAAGGTGTCGACGGCCTCTTGCACGTCAGCGACATGTCGTGGACCCGCAAGATTTCCCATGCCAACGAAATGCTGAAGAAGGGCGACCTGCTCAAGTGCCAGGTCATCTCCGTTGACGAAGAGCGCAAGCGAATCGCCCTCGGCCTGAAGCAGCTCGAGGAAGATCCTTGGGAAAACCGCATCCCCACCAAGTACCAGCCGGGTGAAGTCGTCACCGGCAAGGTCACGAAGATCACCAACTTCGGTGTCTTCGTGGAACTGGAATCCGAACTGGAAGGCCTCCTCCACGTTTCCGAACTCGCCGATCAGAAGATCGAGAATCCGGAAACCTTCGTGAAGGTCGGCGAAGAGCTCGAAGTCCGCATCCTGCGAATCGACCCGGTCGACCGCAAGATCGGCCTGAGCCGCAAGACGAGTGGCGAGCTGCCAACGGAAGAGAACAAGTCGTCCTCCGATGGCCAGTCCTCCGCTCCGAAGCCACGTGCCGAACTCAAGGGTGGTACGGAAGGTTCCGCCGGCCCACTGTTCAGCATGGGCGGCGAAGCCGCTCCGGCACCAGCTCCAGCGACAACCGAAGGCTAAGCCATACCACCGAAGCCTCAACTCTTCGGTGAGAACAGAAATGATCTTGCAAGCCGCCCGGCAGCTTCAACAGCTGCCGGGCGGCTTTGTTTTTGCCTTCAGAGTTTCAAAGTCAATTCCTGGTTTGGGTTTCTGGTTCACCAATACTCGCATCTTCGCAGAAACGCATGCCTCATTTTGGTGCAGATGTTTCCCTACCTGCTAAAGCCTCACCATTTGCAAGACTTTTCTTTCTCGTGCATGAGGTTAATCAAATGCGACGTAGAAGAATGTTGTCTCGAAGAACAGTTTCAAAAGTTGATAATTGGAAAGCTCGCTTCATCGCAAAGGATCAATCAATCTCGTTGATCGCATGCACCTGTAGATACAGGCATGAAATTCGCTTATTTGGGAGATGTGGCCCCAAGTCTGTCGTCGGGGTGTTTTCCGAATCTGTGATAAGAGGAATCTGATGCAACGCCGTGCTGGTTTCACATTGATCGAACTGCTCGTGGTGATCGCGATCATCGCCGTCTTGATCGCTCTACTTCTTCCCGCTGTCCAACAAGCGCGTGAGGCCGCCCGGCGTACACAATGCCGCAACAGTCTGAAGCAACTTGGTTTGGCAACACACAATTACTTGGATATTCACGGACAGTTTCCACCTGCCAGCTTTTCCGCAGAAGGATCCGGTGCCAACCTCAATCGCTCGGCTTCGGTCTTCTCTCGATTGCTCCCTATGATGGATCAGGCCCCGGCATACAACAAAATGGTTTTCAGTGGCACTGACTTCAATGGAAGCTCGGGGACCGATCGTAACTGGGAAATCAAGAACTCTTTGCGTGTACCCGGTTTGCTATGCCCCTCCAGTGCGATGCCGACAACCCGCTCGGACACCACGAGCACCAACACGCGTGCATTGGGATCGACGGTCCCAACTGCGATTACCGTTCAATTGGCCAACTATGTCGGCATCAGCGGATCGTACAACACCCCAACCGGTACTACACGAACGGAAACCGCCTGGACGGGATCCGGCATGTTGACGGCCAATGGCATGATTACACCGGCTCTGTCGGGAGCTGTTTGGGATCCACTCTCTCCCAAATATGGCTCTCGCCCGCAGCCCGTGACGATTGCCAGCGTTGTGGATGGTACATCCAATACCGCCATGTTTGGCGAGCAAGGAATCTTAACAAAATCATCCGCATCCACGACGGCATTGAATGACATGCGCGCCTCAAACATTCCGGGGGGCGCTTGGTCTGGTGGCGAAAACCAAACTTCCCGTGTGGGGAACTACACCTCCCCTCGGTCTCCCTACCTAATCAACTGGAAAGAGTCGACTCCCTCTGACGTGGGTGTCAACACTTCAACAGCTGGTGGGCAGATCCATAGCGTATTTAGTTCGGCCCACACGGGCGGAGCCCACTTTGCCTTTGCAGATGGCTCTGTGCGTTTTATCTCCGAGAACACCAGTGCCAGCATCATCAACGGTATTTGCCAGAGAAACGATGGCCAGGTGCTTGGCGAATATTAGTCGTTGGGTTGCTCATCTCGATCGTTCGAGGCTCTTCATCATTTGACGAGCCTCTTTTTATTGACTTTTTGGGGCATAGAGAGGATTTTGTGAGTATCAATTCGACTGCCTTTAGGCGCATGTCAAATGTGTTGTTCTTGGCAATGGCGGCAGTCGGCTGCGGAGCCGCCGAAACTGGTCCGGAACTCGGTGATGTTCGGGGGAAGGTTATCCAAAATGACAAACCTGTTGCAGGAGTGACCGTGATCTTCATCTCCGAATCTCGAGATGCCGCCCCCGCTGTGGGCGTGACAGATGCCGAAGGCCACTATGAACTTCGGTATCGTGGCGGAATGCGTGGCTCACCGATTGGCCCTTGCCAAGTGCAGCTTCAGGTTGGGGGGAGATCTGAAGATCCAGAGAAACCAGCACCTCCTCCTCAGACTTACACAGTTCCGGAAAACAGAACAGTCTTCTACGAAAACAACATCTTCGACTTTGACCTCTCCACACTGGGTAAACCCAGCATTTGAACTCAAGTATTGTTCAAAGTTGACGATATCACTCACGACGATCAATTTGAGAACGAGAGTCAATTCTCACATCGGAAATTGAAGCGTCTATCCCTTCGAGGAGGTCGCAGCGGCGTGGGAAGCATTGTTCGATTGACAGCAGATCCCGTGGAATCTGGAATCGAGTAGACTTCTGTCAAAGAGAACGGAATTACATCGAAGGCTGCATTCGGACAATGTCCGAATGCAGCCTTCGATCGTTTGTTCCTCTTAATTTCAAGCCATCAATCGTTCTAGCGATCCAACCTTCCCTTCTCTTATTCGCGTTATCAGCGAATTCCGATCCGTCGTTGCTGCGCGATGAATTCAGGGTTGTGATGGGTTGAACTATTGTGCCGGTTGTTGGGATTGGCGAGAGCTTATAATGCCGCCAGGGCTTCACCTCTGCGGTGAATGTCCGCTGCGGCACGATTGCTGCGGTGAAGCCGTTGTTACCAAATTCCTGCCCCACAACCTGCGTCGGTGAATCCGGCGTTGAAAAGTTGTTGTGAAGTTTTGACAACGGCGCGGACCCCGCATCACTTGCGTGTGGGTCACGATTGGCGCTTTGTCAACTGGTGCGCTTACGGAATGTGCGAAGAATGTGACGGCGCGCCCGCACGTTCCGCATGCCCCTCACGACAGGCTGTCTTGCCTGGTTTCACTATCCGGAACAGCCATTTTTCGCCGGAAGACCGCGAATTCTCCCCCCCGACAGTCGATATAGAAGGGCAGACAATGCGTCAATCAGTGTTGGAAACGGACAGGATGACTCCGCTGGCCCGTGTCGAGGGTGGATCTACCGACACAGAGGGCCGCAAGCCGCCGGATGATTCGGGGCTGTGCCTGTCCGCTTGAAGTGGGACTCGATTCCAGCGCTCTGCGACACCGAGTGGCGAGCTTAGATGAGCTTGCCGACAACGTGCCATCCCCTGACACCCTCAGCGGCAGAGCCCACAAATGCCTAAAACCATGAGCCTTTCGTTTCTTGATGACCGCTCCGGCAGTTCATCCGTCCAGACACCCCTCGAGACCTACCTGCGGGAGATCAACGAGACGGCCCTTCTCACCGCCCGTGACGAGAAGGAGCTTGCCAACCGCATCGCCAACGGTGAGAAAGAAGCCCGCGACCGCATGGTCCGCGCCAACCTGCGGCTGGTGGTCAACATCGCCCGGGCCTATGTCGGCAAAGGCCTGCCGCTGCAGGATCTGATTGAAGAAGGCAATCTCGGCCTCTTGCGGGCCGTCGAGGGTTTCGATCCCGACATGAACACCCGCTTCAGCACCTACGCCAGTTACTGGATCAAGCAGTCGATCAAGCGGTCGCTGATCAACTGCGGCAAGACAATCCGCATTCCCGCCTACATGGTCGAGCTCCTGTCGAAGTGGCGGAAGGCGACCGCCAAGCTGGAAGACGAGTTCAAGCGTCCTCCCACGCAGGAGGAAGTCGCCCTGGAACTGGGGTTGCCGAAGAAGAAGCTCTCCATCGTCAAGAAAGCCATTCACCTCTACAGCTCAACACCCCAGACCGACGACGAAGAGACCGGCTGGATGATGTCCGACATGGTGGCCGACGAACGCGTCAAAGGCCCGGACGACGAACTGCTCGACACCGACAATCTCAAGCATGTCTACAAGATGCTGGAGACGATGGACGAACGCGAAGCGAAGATCCTGCGGATGCGGTTCGGCCTCGACGATTCCGAGCCGAAGACGCTCAAGGAGATCGGCGAGGAGATGGGCCTGACCCGCGAGCGCGTCCGCCAGATTGAATCGGAAGCCTTGAAGCGGATTGCCAAGCGAATTCTGGGCGAATAGCCGGCCCTGCAAGTCGCGCGTTGAGATGATACATGCCATGCAAGCCGATCGGCCGGTCTCGAAAGGGATCGGCCGATCAGCTTTGGGATCATTGCCTGTTGGGCGGCGACTGACATCAGACCTGGCTGTGAAACGCGGAATCTGCCCGCTCAATGCTGCGAGGCAAACCACGCCGGAATGACTTGTCACTCCGGCGAGAGCCGAGACGAGAAATCCCATTCCCTTGGTCAGGCTATGGAAAAGGTGGAACGACCGCTACATGACGTCACTGGCAGGGTTTCCGCTGTGATGCGATGAGGGAAATGCTTCGCCCGTCCGGCATTCCAACCTAGCTTGGAATGTTCCACGGATTGGGCTGGCTGGTCTGCGGATTTGTGTCTGCGGAACTTTCAGGCCCTCATCGAGGCTTGAAGCGCACCATGACAGCGTTCGCCCCTTCGTTACAAGATTTTGCCGACCTCTCGACCGGCGAGTTTCCCTCCCAGCGACTCATCGAACCCGGCAAACTCCGGCTGTCCGAATTGATTTCGGCACTCTCGGTCGCGCTGGATCTGACGGAAGGCCAGCCCGCCGGCCATGCCGCCCGCTCCTGCATCATCGGCATGAAGATCGCCGAGCAGCTGCAGCTGCCCCAGGATCAATTGGTCCACCTCTACTACGCCTTGCTATTGAAGGACCTCGGGTGCTCCAGCAACGCGGCCAAGATGTGCTATCTCTTCGGGGCCGATGAACGTCAGATCAAGCATGATCTCAAGTCGATCGACTGGACCCGCATGCAGGCCAGCGTGAGCTTCAGCTGGGCGCACGTCGCTCCCGAAGCTTCGCCACTGCAGAAGATTCTCAAGGTCGCGGCTCTCTTCGCCACCGGCCCGGAAGGGGCCCGCCGATTGGTGGAGACACGCTGCGAACGCGGGGCGACGATTGCCCGCGATCTCGGTTTCTCTGAGCAAACCGCGCTGGCGATCCGCAGCCTGGATGAGCACTGGAACGGCAAAGGACAGCCGGACGGCCTCAAAGGGGAGGAGATCCCGCTGCTCGCGAGGATCCTGGGAATCTCGCAAACGGTGGAAGTCTTCTTCCAGCTGGGCGGGGCGGCGAAGGTCTCCGAGATCGTCCGCGAGCGACGGGGGACATGGTTCGACCCCCAACTAGTGGATATCGTCCTTAAACTCTCGAACAACGCGGCTTTCTGGGAGTCGGTGGCCACGCGGAATGCCCTCGAACTGGCTGTTCAATGGGAGGTTCCCGACGAGATCCAATACGTCGATGATGATTTCATGGATCGTGTCTGTTTTGCGTTCGCCTCGGTGGTCGATGCCAAAAGCCCGTGGACGTTCAACCACTCCAATGTTGTCGCTCATCTTTCCCGCGATCTCGCGAAGATCCTGGGGTTTGACGAGGAGATGCAGCGCGACATGTATCGCGCCGGCCTGCTCCACGATCTGGGAAAGCTGGGCGTTTCGAACGCCATTCTCGACAAGCCGGGCAAGCCGACGGACGAGGAATTCGCCGCAATTCGCAAGCACCCGGATTTCTCCGAGAAGATCCTGCTCAATGTTCCGCGATTCCAGCAGCTCGCCGATGTCGCCGCCGCCCATCATGAACGGATGGACGGCAAAGGCTATCATCGCCGATTGGTGACGGAAGAGCTTCCCTTGCACTATCGCATCCTGGCCGTGGCGGATGTCTACGACGCCCTCACCGCCAAGCGGCCTTACCGCGACGCCATGCCTTTGGAGAAAGTCATGGCCATCATGGACAAGGATTCGGGGACTTCGTTCGCCCCGGAAGTTGTGCAGGCCCTGCACGAATGGATCGAGCGGAATAATCCGCAAACGCGCGTGCCACAGCAGTTGGAAGCCGTGGATCGACTGGTCGACAACATTTGAGTGGTTCGCCTCACTTCTGATGAGCCGATAGCACCAGCGAAGGGATTTTGCCTCACTCACGGACGAGTTCTCATGTCGTTTTCTGCCCGGATGTTCACGCGGATCATCGTCTGGTCGATCCCCGTCGGTCTCGCCGTCACAACGATGTCTGTCGGCTCCGCTGTCCATGCGGCCGAGTCACATTCCCACGTTGGCCATGACCCGCATTTCGAGCTGTACGAGAGCCCGTTCAATGTCTTTGGCATGAACTCGTTGGCGGCTCCCGATCCGGCTTTTGCTCCGTTTCATGTAGAAGAGACGAACGAAGACCACAAATCGTTCCATGAAACCGACGGCGAAGAAGGTGTCGTTCAGGTCTCGGGGCTGATGTTCGGTGAGACGGAGGAACCATCCTGCGTACCTGAATCGTGCTGTCCCACGGACTGCCACGAAGAGACCTGGCTCGATCGGCTGCAGCTCTTCGCGGGGATTGATGGGGCCAAGCAGCCGCAGGATCTCGGGATCAACGCCAATCTGGGTGGTCGCATCCATGCGAACCTGGGCATTCCACTGGTCGAGGACTGGGGTTTGGGACTTCAGATCGGGACGGCGTTCGTCGCCGCCGGAAATGCGGTCGCCGTGTTGGAGACCGTCGATGGCACCGAAGGTCGCACGCAGTTCTTCACGACGGCGGGGATTTTTCAGCGACTGGACAACGGCCTCAACTGGGGTGTCGCCCACGACTTTCTCTATCAGGAATACTTCGACAGCAACTTCCTGACGCAATGGCGATTTCAGGCGGGCTATGAACTGAGCGACCGCAACGAAATTGGCGTGTGGTCGACACTTCGTGCGATGGGCGATGATGCGGTGATCGGCGGGACCTCCGTACGGCTGCAAGCCATCAACCAGATCAATGTCTATTGGAACCATGTCTGGCCCACCGCCGCCGAGACAGCCGTCTGGGTGGGTGTGTGTGAAAGTCATGGGCAGGAGGTGCTGGTCTTTCCGCAGGACGACCGGACCAGCGCCATGCCGATTCTGGGGGCCCGCGTGATGTGCCCGCTGAGCGATCATTGGTCGCTGTATGGAGAAACCAACCTGATGATGCCCGCCGATTCTGGCACGGTTGACGCCTTCCTCGGCTTCGCCTTCTATCCCGGCGGCAACGCGCTGCGGCAGAGGCAGACCCGCTTCCGTCCGCTGCTGCCCATGGGTGGCAGCCCCACCTTCTCGGTGGATCTCGATCGCCGATAAGGAATCCGGTCGGATTGCGTGCTCCGTTGAGAACGAGCAAATTTTTGCATTCCAGAGACTTCCCACAACCTCCGGCGACAACGTAGCTTGTCGGGCATCAATCATGGAGGGGGAGAGACTGCCGTTCGGCACTTGTTCATCCTCGCGCCATGCAGGCCATTCCGACCGTTTCTGGTCGAATTTCGTCGCTGGGGATGATGACACCATGCTGCCGCTGCACAGCTTTCCGTTGACCGACAAGATTGCATCGACTGAGAGGCCCCTCAATGGTCTCTCTCATTGGTTGCGGGGATTTGCACTCGTCGTGTTCAGTCTGGTGATGCTTCCAGGCTGCTCCTCGAAGGTCCCTGTCCCCAACGCCGGTCCGCGACCTGTCAAGACGCAGATCATCACGGCGGGTGCCGACCTGCGGACACGCACGTTCCCCGGGAAGGTGGAAGCTTCCCAACGCGTCGAACTCGCGTTTCAAGTCTCCGGTCTGCTGGTCGAATTTCCCGTCAAGGAAGGCCAGCGGGTCGCCAAGGGAAATGTGATCGGCCAGATCCGGCAGGACGAGTTCAAAGCCCGTGTGGCTACTCTGCAAAGCCAGCTTGATCAAGCCCGGGTGGGCCTCACCGCGTTGATGCAGGGGGAGCGTCCCGAAGAACGTCTGCGCCGTGAATCGCTGGTGCGGGCGGCCGAAGCCCGCTTGGCGAAGACACGCACCGAACATGACCGCAACTCGCGACTGGTGCTGACCAATGTCGTCACCCGCGCGACATATGAAATGTCCGAATCGGCCTACCGAGTCGCTCAGGAGGAACTCGAGGCGGCTCAGCAACTCGTGGCGCTGGGCACCATCGGCCGCGAGGAGGATATCCAGTCGCAGGAAGCCCAGATTCGCGGTCTGGAAGCTCAACTCGTCGAAGCCAACTTGAACTTGCAGGACAGTACGCTTAAAGCCCCCTACGACGGCGTGATCGCCCAGCGCTTCGTTGAGCAAGGTCAGAATGTGCGGGCCAAGGAACCGGTCGTCCGCTTCCAGGATGTCGACGAGATCGAGATCGCGGTCGATGTCCCGGAAACCGTCATGGCGACCGACATCACTCGGGCGGACATTGTCGCCTTGACTGCTTCGATCAGCGGAGCGCCAGGGATCGAGTTTCCCGTCCGCATTCGCGAGATCGCCCAGGTGGCCGACAGAACCACGCAGACGTTCAATGTCCGTGTCGGCATGCGGGCTCCCGAAGGAATTCAGATTCTGCCAGGCATGACGGCCACCATCCTGGCGACTTATCGCCGGGCGGAAGTCCTCGGCAGCCGGATCCTGGTGCCTGTGACCGCCGTCGCCAAGTCGGAAGCGGGGAAGCTACTGGTCTGGATCATCGACGAGAATGAGACCGCCCAGCCGCGTGAAGTCAAGCTCGGTTCAGCGATCGGAGGTGACATTGAAGTGACGGATGGCCTGGCACCAGGTGATCGGATTGCGGTGGCCGGCGTGCCTTTCCTGCGGGAAGGGATGAAGGTTCGCGATCTGGCGGATGGACTCAGTTCGGTGCAGCTTTCCAGCGAAGGGAGCACCCGATGAACATTGGTGAATTCTCCGTTCGCAACAACCGGGTTCTCTTCGTCTCGATGTTCTTCATTCTGATCGGCGGGATCGTCGCATATGAGCGGCTGGGCCGCCTGGAAGACCCCGAGTTCACCATCAAAGAAGCCTTGATCATCACCCCCTACCCTGGGGCAAGTGCCGAGGAGGTCGCCAAGGAGGTGACCAATCCCATCGAGACGGCTTGCCAGCAACTGGGACAGTTGCTGCGGGTGGAATCGGAATCGGTGCGGGGGAGATCGGTCGTCACGGCCGTCATTCAAGACCGCTACGACCGCTTCTCGATTCCCCAGGTGTGGGATGAACTCCGCCGCAAGATCAACGATGTGCAGAGCCAACTGCCCCCTTCCGTACGGGGACGCACGCTGGTGGTCGATGACTTCGGCGATGTCTATGGCGTCTTCCTGGCAATCTCGGGCGAAGGCTTTACACAGCCGGAATTGCGTCGATACACCGAGTTTCTGCGCCGGGAACTGCTGACGGTTTCCGGAGTGAAGAAGGTCGATCTCTTCAGCCCCCAGCAGGAAGTCGTCTTCCTGGAAATCTCCCGGCAGCGACTTTCGCAATTGGGGATCAACGAGCGGCAGATCTACAGCTTGCTGCAATCGAAGAACATCGCGGCGGATGGTGGCCGGGTGCGGGTGGGAGCGGAACATCTCGCCCTCGATCCCGAAGGGGCGCTGAACTCCGCCGAAGAGATGCTCGACATTGTCATCAGCTCGGACAGCTCGGGTCGACAACTCCGGTTGCGGGATGTCGCCACGATCCAGAGAGGCTATGAGGATCCCCCCCGCCGTCTGCTGAGGTACGACGGCCAGCCGGCCATCGGCCTGGGGATCTCGACTGTCCAAGGGGGCAACGTGGTCACGATGGGCGACGGCATCCGCGCCCGGCTCGCCGCGCTCAAAAATGATCAACCGTTGGGAATCGAGATCGGCGAGATCAACTTCCAGCCGGAAGCGGTCACCATCGCCACCAACGATTTCGTCTTCAACTTAGCCAAGGCGGTCAGCATCGTCTTCGTGGTGTTGCTCTTCACTATGGGCCGGAAAACGGGCCTGATCATCGGGGCCGTCCTCTTCCTGACGATCATGGCGACCTTCCTGGTAATGTACCTCGTGGGCGGCTTGCTGATGGAGCGGATCTCTCTGGGAGCGTTGATCATCGCCCTCTGCATGCTCACCGACAACGCGATCATCGTCATCGAAGGGATCAAGGTGCGCATCGAAGGAGGCGACGACAAGCTCACCGCGGTGCGTGAGGTCGTTTCGCAGAATCAGTGGCCGCTCTTCGGTGCGACCGCGATCGGCGTCATCGCCTTCGCCGCGATCGGCCTTTCCGAAGACAGCACAGGAGAGTACTGCAACTCGCTCTTCTGGGTGATCCTGATTTCGCTCAGTCTGAGTTGGATCTCCTCGATCACGATCACCCCGCTCCTCAGCTATCTCTCCTTCTCTCCGCTTCCCACCACGGCACAGGCCGACGGATCCCAGAAATCGGCCGATCCTTATGGAGGCTTCTTCTTCCAGTCCTACCGCAAACTGCTCGAGCTATGTCTCCAGTTCCGCTGGGTGGTGGTCGCACTGTCTCTCGCTGGATTCGCCCTCTCGCTCTATGCGTTCCGGTATGTCGATCAGAGCTTCTTCCCCCCCGCGACGCGGCCACAATTCATGGTCGACTGCTTCCTCCCCTCGGGAACCCACATCTTCGAATCCGAGGCCTTCACCGAGGATGTGGAGGAATTCATCGAAGCGCAGCCGGGCGTGAAACATCTCACGGCGTTCATCGGCGGTGGTGGTCTCCGCTTCCTGCTGGTCTACAGCCCCGAGCGTGAGAACCGGGCATTCGTGCAGTTCCTGGTCGATGTCGATGACGCGACCAAGATCGACGGTCTCATCAACACCATTCAGAACCATCTCGACACGAAGTATCCCGACGCGAACACCATCGCCAAGAAGTTCCTCCTCGGGCCAGGCAGCGGTGGCCGGGTACAGGCCCGGTTCGACGGCCCAGATCCCGCGAAGCTCAGGGAACTGGCCGATCAGGCAGTGAAGATCCTGCGGGACGACCCCAACACGCTGTGTGTCCGCACCAACTGGCGCGAGCGGGAAATGGTGCTCCGGCCCGCCCTCTTCGAGCAGCAGGCGCGGCGGAACGGCATCACGCGAGTGGAAGTGGCGGAAGCCTTGCAAACGGGCTTCGAAGGCCGAGTGGTCGGCTTCTACCGCGAGCCGGGAAGCAGCGGGCGCGGCACCTTCCCGCAGGAAACACGCCTGTTGCCGATCATCGCCCGCCCGCCGTTTGACGAGCGGAGCGATGTGGATGTCATCCAAAGCATGCAGATCTGGAGTCCTTTGGCGGGCCGGATGATTCCGCTCAGCCAGGTCGTCTCCGGGACGACGATTGATTGGGAGGACCCGATCATCCACCGGCGCAACCGCAAGGAAACCGTTACGATCCATGCCGATCCCCGGACGGGGCTTCCCAGCCAGCTCTTCGGACGTGTCCGCCGGCAGATCGAAGCCATCCCGCTGCCCCCCGGTTACAGTATGACGTGGGGCGGGGAGTACGAGAATTCCAGCGATGCCCGGGCGGCGCTCGTCAAACCGCTGCCGATCGCGCTGGTGATCATGGTCTTCATCGTCGTCTGCCTGTTCAACTCGATCCGCCAGACGCTCCTCGTGTGGATGATCGTGCCCTTGGCGCTCATTGGGGTGACGGCGGGTCTGCTCATCACCGGCCAGCCTTTCGGCTTCATGGCGCTTCTGGGTGTCCTCAGTTTGGGAGGGGAGCAGATCAAGAACTCGATCATCGTGCTGAGCCGGATCCAGACGGCGCGTGAAGAGGGCAAATCGCCTTACGACGCCATTCTCGACGGCGGGATCAGCAAGCTGCGGCCCGTGCTGATGGTGGCCATCACCACGGTGCTCGGCATGATCCCGCTCACGAAGGATCCCTTCTTCGCCGCGATGGCCGCCTGCATCATGTTCGGCCTCTCCTTCGCGTGCGTGCTGACCATGCTGGTCATGCCCGTCCTCTATGCGATCCTCTTCGGGATCCACAAGGACGATCAACCGCGTCCTGCCGTCAATTGATTGTCAGCAGCCTTTTTTATCGATGTCCGCAATTCGAGCGATCGAGCATATGAAACATATCCGGATCATCCACAACACCGAGTATCACTACAATGAGCCGGTCACCTTCGGTCCGCACCGGGCAATGGTCAGGCCGAGGGAGGGGCACGATCTGCACATTGTCGCCTCGAAATTCGAGATCGAGCCGGCGGCGGAAGTTCGCTGGCATCGGGATATCTACGGGAACAGCATTGCGATCATCAACTTCCTGGAGCCAAGCGCCAAGCTTCGCGTCTACAGCGAAGTCGATGTGGATATCTACGACGAATACGCCCTCGACTGCTCGATCGACCCCCTCGGGCAGTCATATCCTTTCCAGTATAGCGCCGATGAACAAGTGGAACTGTTCCCGTTCCGCTTGCCCAGCTATCCCGCCGACGGCGCGGTGATCCATGAGTGGCTATCCTCGCTTTATCAACCCGGCCAGCTTCTCAACACGGCCGAACTTCTCATCAGGCTCAACACCCGGATCTTCGAATCGTTCCAATATATGCACCGGGAAGAACCCGGCGTTCAACTTCCGTGCCAGACGATTAGCATGGGGACAGGATCGTGTCGCGACTACGCCGTCCTCATGATGGAGGCCGCCCGGCATTGGGGGCTCGCGGCCCGCTTCGTGACCGGTTACATCCAGATGGGGGCCGAGCAGCATGGCGCCACCCATGCTTGGACGGAGATCTATCTTCCCGGGGCCGGTTGGCGCGGCTTCGACCCCACCAACAACAAGCTGGCCAGTGCCGAGCATGTCTCCGTGGGTGTCGCCCGTGAACAGGACAAGGCTTCTCCCCTCGCGGGCTACTGGTCCGGCCCCTCCGATGCCTTCAACCGCATGGAAGTCAATGTCCAGGTCTTCGATACGAACGAACTGCCGGTCACACCCCCTTCCCCTCCGCCGATGGAACCTTCCCTGCCAGCTTCCGTGGATGGAGGTATGCCGGTGCCCGCACCTGAAGTGATGGGCAGCTCGCTTCCTTCACCGGCGCCTGTTTCGGAAATGCCTGTGTCCACTCCCGAGACCGTCAGCCAGTAACGACCACCGGCGTTCAGGGCGATTGCGTCAACCATCAGCTCATAAAGCGAAGAGCGATGTCCCTGAAAAGGACACCGCTCTTCGCTTTATGCCATCACTCGTCAACAAAACATGCTTGCCCAAAGCTGCAGGCATGGCATATCGAGCGATATTTCAAATTGAAACACGTATTGACGGAGGAGGCTACTTGTCCCAGCCGTGGGCTTCGCGGACTTCGATCATCGTGGCAAGAATGGTGTTCCAAGTTTCCTGGTTTTCCAGAGTCGCATTGGGGAACATGCAGCCGTCCCAGCAGATGTGTTCGATGCCACGATCCTTGGCTCCCTGCAGCCAGTAACCGGCGCATTTGACGATATCGACTTTGCCGTTGGGATCATCCGCCGGGCAGTGGCGGCCCGTCTTGTCGTGGTTGCCAGTGCCGTGCACCGAGCCGTCGTTCTGGGCGACATGGAAGTCGATCGTCCAGGGCCGGAGGGTGTCGGTCATCACCTTATAGGCCGCCCAGAACTCCTCATCGGAGTATCCCGGCTTGAGTAGCGCATGCTCTTCCGCGTTGTACCCGAGAAGGTAGAGATAGGTGTGGGCGAGGTCGGCCTGGAAGCCCACGGTCTTGGGGCGATCGACGGCTTCCAGCAGGTCCGCCACATCTCGCCAAGAGTGCATGCCGGCCCAGCAGATTTCCCCTTCGGCGGCAAGGCGTTCGTTATGATCCGCAGCTACGCTGGCGGCTTCCTGGAATGTCTTGGCGATCTTGGCTGTGTTGGCCTTCGGGTCGGCATGCCAGGCTTCGGTTCCCGTGGCGGAATCAATGCGGATGACGCCGTATTCCCGCACGCCGTGCTCGCGAAGGATCTTGCCAATGCGGCAAGCCTTCTCGACGGCCAGCACGAACTTCTTGCGGGCCGCGTCGTCCCCCATGGCCGAATCACCGACCGTGCCTGGCCAGACGGGGGCGACCAGCGAACCGACCTTGAGGCCGTGGGCGGCGATCAGATCGGCCATGTTGCGAAGCGCCGTGTCGCTGGCGTCGGGATCAGTGTGCGGATGGAACAGGAAGAGATCGACGCCGTCGTACGTCACGCCGTTGACATGAGCCTTGGCCGTCATTTCCAGCATCTTGTCGAGACTGATCGGCGGATGATCGGTGCCCGGCTCCTTACCGACGAGACCGGGCCACATGGCGTTGTGAAGCTTGGGGAAGGCATGTGTCATGAGGGGCGATTCCAAAAAAGTATTCAATTGAGCCACGATGACTTCAATAAGTTGAAATGATCCCTTAGGGGAGACATCTGAATCTTCGGACATCTCCCCCAAGATGATTTTCATCCCTACTTCTTCCAGGCACCGATCTCCGGAGCGTTCGGCTGGGCTTCCGGGCCGAAGTAACGCAGGCCGACGAGTGGCTCGGTTCCCGTGTTCTCGAAGGTGACCCCTTCGCCGGCGGCCTTGGCGGTGACGAAGACTTCGTCCATCGTCATCTGGCCAAAGCGGATCATGGCGGGGGTCTGCAGTTTGAGGCCGTTGACCAGGCCCTCCCCCTGCACCGTGATCCAGCCATAGGCGCCGCCATCGTTGATGGTGACCTTCTTGCCGGGTTGGATGGTCAGTTCCTTGGCGGTGAAGTCCTGCGCCCCCTTGATGCGGCCGTAGACGATCCAGCGATCAATGAAGCCTTCCTTGTCACTACCCAAGGCAATGATCGGCTCCAGGTAGTGGCTGTCTTTGAAATCGGGATTGACGTTCCCTTCCCAATCGAGCGCATCGACCAGATAAGAATTGTCGTCGTGCTTGTCGGCGGGGAAGTCTTTGGTCAACAGCGAACGGGGAACCGCTCGGCCTTCGACCATCGACTGGTACATCCCGAAGACATCGCTCCCCCACTGGGGTTCGTAGGTGAGCAGCGAGCCGGGGGCATGCAGGATGCACGGCGGAATCAGCCAGCCGGTCCCCACCTTGAGGCGGTAGGCTTTCGAGAGATCGAGAATGCCGTTGTCGCCATCGTTCCAGCGATCCAGGCAATCGACGACCTGCTGCTTGGTGGTGCCGGGTTCAAAACCCATGAACGTATAGGGAAAGTTGTTCCCCACATTATTGAGTTGCGGTGGGAAGTAATAGCTCTCGGGCTTCCCTTCCTGACCCACCAACTTGGCCTGCTCGGCGTTCTGATGCATATGGTGCGGGATCGGCCCCATGTTGTCGAAGAACTTCGAATAGACCGGCCACTTCTTATACTTCGACCAGATATGCTCGCCGACGATCTCGGCCCCCAGTTCGGCCACCGCATCCCGCAGCAGGAACTTTTCGTTCCCGGCGACGCAATAGCTCAGGCCTTCATCGTGGGAACGGCCTTCGTTGGCGGCTTCGGTGGTCGAGCCGAACCACCGCTCGTCGATCCCGCCGCGATGCGTCCCGAGGGCGTAATAATCCGCCGGATGCAGCTTGAGCCGACGGCCCGGCTGCAGGAACGAGCGGGGAACCCACGTCGGGGACAACCGAAACACACCACGACCTTCGGTCAACGCGGCGCTGGCCAACGTCTTCACACTTGCCACTGGAACGCTCCCTTTTTCGGCTTACGCCAGACTCAAAGCTGCCTGCTCAAAAACTCATTCGCCCACCATAAAGATCAACGCATGAGAATTCGTCGCATTGTGGCTGGGGGAAAGCCGATTTGCAAAGGGGAGACCGGCATCTTCCTCGAATCGTCGGTTACAATCCTCACGCGTCCCGACCGACTCCTTCCCCACCCTTCAAAGATCGCCGCCGAAATAGCATGACCGATCCCCTTTGCCTCGACGATGCGAGCGACATCAGGAAACGCTTCTGGGCGATTGCGGACGATGTCACGTATCTCAACCATGGCTCGTTCGGCCCGACGCCTTTGCCGGTGCAGGAGGCACAGCGGCAGTGGTCGCAGCGCCTCGCCTCCAATCCGATGAACGGGTTTGTTCGTGAACTCGATGTCGAGGTCGAACGGGCCAAAGCCCGGCTGGCGGCCTTTCTGAAGTGCTCCCCTACGGATCTGCTGTTTATCGAGAACGCCACCACCGCGATGAACGTGGTCGCCGCCTCGTTCGAGCTGAAGCCCGGCGATGAAGTGCTGTTCAACGATCATGAGTATGGGGCCGTCCGCCGGATCTGGGAACGGGCCTGCCAGGCGGCCGGCGCGAAACTGGTGACCGCCACCTTGCGGCCATTCCACGAACCGGGTGATGTCATCGAGCCGCTGCTCGAAGCCGTCACTCCGCGAACCCGGTTGGCAATCCTCAGCCATGTCACTTCGGCCACGGCCACCGTCTTTCCGATCCGGGCACTCATCGCCGCCTTGGCCGAGCGGGAGATCCCCGTCGTCGTCGATGGCCCGCATGCCATCGCCATGCAGGACTTTTCCCTCGGCGAACTGGGGAGTGCCTTCTATTGTGCGAGCCTCCACAAGTGGCTCTGTGCCCCGCTGGGAACGGGCTTTTTGCATGTGGCCCCGGCGTGGCAATCAAAAATCCGGGCCCCCATGCTCAGTTGGGGACGGCCTATCGCCGGTCGAGATGCCAGCTGGCAGGATGAACTTCGCTGGCAAGGGACGCGCGACCCGTCCCGTTATCTGGCTGTCACCGCAGCCATTGAGCTGATGGAATCGTTCGGACTCGAACACTTCCGCCAGCGCGGCTTTTCCCTTGCCCTTGAAGCCCGCGCGATGCTTGAGGACCTGTTAAAAACCAAGGCGACCGCACCCGCCGATTTGGCTTGGAGCGGCACGATGGTTGCCGTCCCCCTGCCTCCCGGCAACATTCCCTCCGCCGCCGATGCCGACCCGGTTCAGATGGGACTCTGGAACGAAGCGCGGATCGAGGCTCCGGTCATGGTGTGGAACGGCATCCGCCACCTGCGTGTCTCCTGCCATCTCTATAACGACCGGCAAGACCTTCGCCTGCTGGAATCGACGCTCAAGTCGCTTCGCGGACGCTGCTGGTAATCGGCCTGCAGCTACGTCGTGTAATCCGCGTTCAAGGCCACATATTCCTTGGTGAGGTCACTCGTCCAGAAACGGATCGAAGCGTCGCCTTGAGTCAGCCGCAGATCGATGTGGGTGTCGCGGTTCTCTCGCATCGATTGGGAAGCGGCCGTGGCGTCGAAGGGGAGCGGCACGCCCGCCGCATAGAGGGCGATACCGTTGATCCAGAGCGAGACTTCCTCTTCGAGGAGCGGTACCCCCGCGTAACCCGCGGCCGAGACGATCCGGCCCCAGTTGGGATCGGCCCCGCAGATGGCCGTTTTCACCAGCGCGCTGTCGGCTACGGTCTTGGCGATTTTGAACGCTTCCTCCCGCGACCGGCAGCCCGTGACGTCGATGGTCACGAAGTGCGAGGCCCCCTCGGCATCCTTGATGATGAGCTGGGCCAGCTCCATCGCCACATCCGCGATCGCCTTCGAGAACAGCACCTGCGTCTCTCCCGATGAACAATCGACCCCTGAAACGCCGTTGGCCAGGAGGATCACCGAATCGCTGGTGCTCTCGTGGCCGTCAACGCTGATGCAGTTGAAGCTGTCCGCGACGGCCGTCTTGAGGGCCGCATGGGCGACTTCGGGTGTGACCTTCGCATCCGTCATGATCACGCAGAGCATGGTGGCCATGTTCGGGGCGATCATGGCGGCCCCCTTGCAGACTCCCGTGATGCGGGCGGTGCCGCCCGCGAGATGCAGTTCGCGCGTCACCTGCTTTGGGAAAGTGTCGGTCGTCATGATCGACCGGGCCGCCTGATCGAAGGCTTCCGGGCTGGGCGAAAGGATCTTCGCCGCCGTCGCAATCCCCTTCACGATCTTCTCGACCGGGAGCAGCCGACCAATGACCCCCGTCGAGCAAACGAGAATATCCTCGCCTGCACAACCGATCGCTTCGCCTACCGCCGCCGCCATCGCCTGGGCGTCGGCAATTCCCTGGTCGCCGGTGCAGGCGTTGGCGTTCCCCGCGTTGATGACCACACCCCGCGCTGTCCCACACGGCAACCGCTCGCGGGAGACCTTCACCGGGGCACCGCACACCAGATTCGTCGTGAAGACCCCGGCGGCCGCACATGGCTGATCTGAGATGAACAGCGCCAGATCAAGCCGACTCGTCCCCGGCTTCACCCCGGCTTCGACGGCGGCAGTCTGAAATCCGGCAGGCAGTGGCGTGGTCATGCGGTCGATCCTCTCTCGCGGTTCATCCATCACATCTGGCTCACGAGCGGGCAGTTTACCCCAAGCCGCGAAAGGTGAACAGCAGCCCGCCCTCGCCTCAATCGCGAGTCGGTCAGGGCTGCAAATACTTGCAAAGGGAGTCACAGCCCTCATTCAGAATCCCGCGAATAAACTGCTGACAACCCACTTGAGAAGTGGTATACAAACATCTCGTGTGCGAGAGGCGTGTGTGACGGCAGCTTGCTGCCAAAGCGCGGGCTGGATGCGCCGAGGGCCAGCTCATCGAAACCACCGTCCACAAGAGTTGATCCTGACAGAAAGCTGACGCCGTGCCCCGCGTGCTCTTTACGCCGAATCTGCAACGTCACGTCGATTGTCCCGAAGTCTCCGTCGAGGGAGACACCGTTCGGCTGTCGCTCGATGCCGTCTTTGCCAACCGCCCGCAGTTGCGCGGCTATGTCATCGACGAGCACGACCGGCTGCGCAAACACATGGTCGTCTTCGTCAACGGCCAGCCCGTCAAAGATCGCACCGGGCTCAGCGATGCCGTCGCCCCCGATGCCGAAATCTTTGTCATGCAGGCCCTCTCGGGCGGCTGATTCGATCCCGAGACACATCACTTCTGCGGAATTCCCTCCCCCCTTTGAGGAACCCGTTTCCATGAGCGATCGACTCTACGCCGCCACCCGCAAAGGCTTCTTCACGCTGCATCGAGGCCCGTCCGGCTGGAACGTGGCGAAGGTCGACTTCCTGGGCCAGAACACCAACATGACACTTCAGGATCCCCGCGATGGCATGGTCTATGTCGCCCTGGATCACGGTCACTTCGGCACGAAGCTGCACCGTTCGTCCGACGACGGTCAGACTTGGGAAGAATGCGCCGTCCCGCAGTTTCCCCCCTTCACCGAGGAAGACCAGCGGAAGCAGGCCGAAGCGGGAGAGTTCGGTGCCCGGCGGGACTTCTCCAGTTTGAAGGAAATCTGGGAACTGACGCCCGGCGGGGCGGACGAACCAGGCGTGCTGTGGGCAGGCACCATACCCGGCGGTCTCTTCAAATCGACCGATCGGGGTTCGAGTTGGGAATTGATCCGCTCGCTCTGGGATCGCGAAGAGCGGTGGCAGTGGTTCGGGGGCGGCAAAGACCATCCCGGCATCCACTCCGTCGCTGTCAATCCGCGGAACAGTCGGCATGTCACCATCGGCATCTCGTGCGGCGGTGCCTGGGCCACGGAGGACGGCGGCGATACTTGGGAATGCCGAGCCCAGGGGATGCGGGCGGAGTACATGCCGCCGGATCGGACGGGCGATCCCAATGTGCAGGATCCGCATCGATTGGTGCAGTGCCGGGCCAACCCCGACGCCCTGTGGACGCAGCACCACAACGGCATCTTCCGCTCGACGGACGCCGGGCGGAAATGGCGGGAAATCGAGAACGCCAAGCCCTCCGGGTTCGGGTTTGCCGTGGTGGTCCACCCGCACGATCCGGAAACCGCCTGGTTCGCCCCCGCCGTGAAGGACGAGTGCCGAGTACCGGTGGATGCCAAAATGGTCGTCACCCGCACGCGCGACGGCGGCGAGACTTTTGAACCGCTGACGAAGGGGCTGCCGCAGTCGCTCTGCTACGACATCGTCTTCCGGCACGCCCTCGACATCGACAACACGGGCGAGCAACTCGCAATGGGCTCCTCCACCGGCTCGCTATGGACTTCGGACAATGGCGGCGAGAGCTGGAACTGCATCAGCACCCACCTCCCGCCCATCTATGCGACGCGGTTTGGTCGGTAGCGTATGCATATGGCCCGCAAATTGATGTCAAACGGCGTGGCCCAAACTGATGTAGGTGATCTCGGGGGAAATGCCGATTTTCACCGGAGTGGCTCGATCCTGAAGCAGCGGGGATCCCTTCCCTGACTCTGAGGTTCCAGGTTGGCTGCTTCTGAGAAGAACTTTGGTATCTCGCCACACAGGCACCCAAAAACTGGTCAACGTCTCGCACACCGTGACAACTTTGGCTCAACCGGAAGCCCAACCACATATACGCATCTTAAATAAACCTCATCAACTAAGGCATGTATGCCGCAATCCATCAAAGATATTTTTCGAAAGTTTACAAACAGTTATGCACGTGAAACTTTAACCGCTGATGAAGTGGCGGACCGTGTTTATGGCTTTGCAATTCGGCCGAACTTCTTTCAGCTCATGAAAGAGTTGCCGACTCCTGTGGTCGAATCACTGAAGACGCGAGCCGCCCAGTCCAAAGCCCATCCGGAAGACATTGATGCCCTGTTCTTTCCTTCTGACTGGTTTGATAACCACGATGGAATCGATTCCGAGGAGGCCCACAGAATCAGACTCACGTTCAGATACTGGTCATTCCTTCGGTTGCGGGAACACTTTCGGCTGGACGCGACATCGCTCGTTTTTGAGCCCATCAGAAAGATCGGAACGGTCAGCCAATCACTCCAGCGTCATGGAACCACTATCCTGATGGGGAAAGTTGATTGGTATTTCGCCTGGCGGCGTCCAATTCGTCTCGTCAGGCCAAAAGGCGATATTCTGACAGTGACATTGGAAGATTGGAAACTCCCTATAGGATACGTCAGTAGCAGCCCGCACTCTTGGGAAGATGCAATATACGACCCTGACTTCTTCCGAGAATATATCACGACCGGCTACAAGCGATATATCTACCCCGTCTTCAGCAAGAACTTGGAATCCCCCGCCGATGCTCCTCCGGGAACAGAGGTCTACGTCGACCGCTCCGCCGCCGCCGAAATCATGCCCATCGAAGAAATCGACCGGCTGGTTCTAGGCGACTATGTGGATTGACGAGAAACGGGATGATCGTGATTCATCGCGCCTCTGGCATATTGCCATTGATGATGTCAATCTTCAAAAAAAGTCTGGGAAGCACAGCTGCTGCAACAACTGTGGTCACAGCACCTTTTGTGGATCAACCTGAGACGACAGGCATTGGCACTGAATTCTTTTCCCAGGAGTCTCCAATGGCAAAATCGATCAAGGAAGCTGTCCAAAGATCGACCCGTTCCTACGAACTTAAACTCTTCACGGCAGATGAGGTTGTAGGGAATATCTATGGATTTGCAATCCGGCCGTCATTCTTTGAGCTTGTACAGTATTTGCCTCCGGCTCTTGTGGAGTCACTCAAAAAACTTGCGGATTATGCTGCTGGTCATCCAGAGGACTTTTTAGATCACCATTGGCATGGCAGCCGATTCGAGTGCTATGACGGCTGGGAAAATGATGAACCAAATGTCTTTCGACAGATCAAAAAGACAATGAAATTCTGGTCGTTCCTTCGACTCAGAGAGTACTTTCAACCCGATGCGTCACCCGTCGTTTTCGAGCCGATTAAAAGAATTGGAACGGTCAGCCAATCCTTAGAACGACATGGATCTATCATCCTCTTGGGAGAGATCTCCTGGAGTCCATTTGTGTCGCCACCAATCCACCTCGTACGACCGGACGGCGACACCATGGTAGTGACAATCGAAGGCTGGAAAACTTTAACGAGTTATCGCAGCGACAGTCCATCTTCGTGGGATGATGGAGTATACGACCCTGATTTTTTTCGAGAACACATCACCTCCGTCTACAAGCGATATAACTACCCCGTCTTCAGCAAGAACCTGCAATCCCCCGCCGACGCGCCGCCGGGAACGGAGGTCTACGTCGATC
>PNLE01000015.1 GCA_013822855.1 Planctomyces sp. | reverse complement strand
GAGCCGCCCGATCTTGGTTTCGTTGAATTCGAGCGTGCCGAGTTCTTCCGCCTGCGAATCGCAGATCTGGCGGACGCATTCAATCGCCTTGCGGCGGGCGTCCATGCCAGCGTCGGAGAGCTTCTCGAAGGCTTCATTGGCGGCGGCGACGGCCTGGTCGACATCCTTGAAGACGCCCCAGTCCCCATCGCGGTGAGCGGCAGGTTTGCCGTTTCCGCCCTTGTTGAGCTGAGCGAGAACTTCCTGGACCACCTGACGGATGGCCTGTTCTGTCGCTTGCATCGGTTCAATCCTTCGTGATGTGGACTACGGTGTTGTGCGATACGTGTTGTGCGGTAAGTGTTTCAATGGAGCGGAGTCGCCCGGTTGGCGTGGAGTTCCTCACACCAGCGGCGGTAGGCATCCAGTCGGCCTTGAGTTGGAAAGCGGGCGATAATCGCGAAGAGACAGGCCCCGGCGATAATGGGATTGACCAGGGCACCGGTCAGCAACCAGAAAACAAGATTCATCAGGCCCCCACCTTCGGCCAAGGCGAAACCGACGATGGAAGTGGATACGAGGTGTTGGGCGATCCAGGCGTCGTCGATGGCTGATGCTTTCGCAACCGCCTGACGGGTAAGAACTCCCGGTAGAAATAGGGACGCGGCGAGGCAAACGCTTCCAAAAATGGCACCGATCAACGGAAGGGGATCGGCAAACAGATCGGCCGGGGGTTCGGCATCTCCGATGACGGCCACGATCACGCCGAAAGTCAGCAGTCCCATCGACATCGCCGCGCAGATGATTTGCAACACGCGCAGGGCGGCTTCGGGCGATTGAAGGGATTGTTTTGTGGTATTGGGAGCGGACATCAAGTGGCACTCCCCGTGGATGATTTGCCGGAGCCGCTATTGCCTGAGACGGAAGCCTTGGTGTTGAAGATGATACGCCCCTGGATTTGGACGACATCGACGAGTCCGATGATCGCGCAGTCGATGGGAAGCGGCTTGGTCGAGGGAGTGAAACGGGCCGACGATCCCTGGACGATCAACACCACCTGGCCCTCGCCCGCACCGACGGTGTCGACCGAGATGAACGTCCGGCTCGTGGAGACCAGCTGCGATTCCGTTTTGCCGTCGACCGACTGTTCCTGGATGCGCAGCGGCTCGACCACCAGCAGCTTCTGGCCGACCATGGAGTCGACCTTCTGCGAGGAGACCAGACTGCCGGTGACGCGGGCGAGGAACATGGCGGATAACTTTGCTGGAGCGAGGGTTCTTGGAGCGATGACCAGGAGCGGGATGAATTCGGTTACTTGGTCTGGGACAACAGTTCGGCCGTCTGGCGGGCGACGACCAGTTCCTCATTGGTGGGGATGACCCACAGTTCGACCTTGCTGGCGGGTGTCGAGAACTTGCCTTCGGTGCGAAGCGTTTCGTTGATGGCCAGGTCGATCTCGATCCCCGCGAAGTCCATCCCCGAGCAGACATCCTTTCGGATGCGTGCACTGTTCTCGCCGATGCCGCCGGTGAAGACGATGGCGTCGGCCCCGTTGAGAATCGTGAGATAAGCCCCGATGTACTGGCGGATCGACTGGGTGAAGACCTTCAGTGCCAGGTCGGCCCGCTCGTGCCCCTTGGCGGCCGCGTTCTCAAGATCACGAACATCGCCCGACAAACCACTCAACCCCAACAGGCCGCTCTTGTTGGCGAGCGTGTCAAGAATCTCCGGCAGCGTCTTGCCCGTCTCCTGCAACAGGATTGGCAGGGCGAACGGGTCGAAATCCCCGACGCGGTTGTTGTGGGGCAACCCTGTTTGTGGACTCATGCCCAGCGTGTTCGACTGCGACTCGCCGTTCTTGATGGCACACAGCGAGTTGCTCCCCCCCAGGTGGCAGGAGATGACTTTCAAGTCCGACCGGCCTTTCAGCTGGGCGATCCGCTGGCTGATGAACCGGTGGCTGGCCCCATGAAACCCCCAGCGCTGGATGCCGTACTGCGATTGCCATTCGTGCGGTACGGCGTAGGCCCGCAATTCCGGCGGAATGGTTTCGTGGAAGGCGGTTTCCAGAGCAGCGACCTGCGGCAACTTGGGGAAAGCCCCCTGCAGCTGACGCATCGCCTTGGCATAAGGGGGATTATGAGCCGGGGCGATGGCGGCGTACCGCTCCAACCCGACCAGCAGAGCGTCATCCACCCGGCGAACGCCGGAGAGATTCCCGGCCATCACCGCTTTAAAGCCGATGCCATCTAGTTCCGCCGCATCCTTGAGGCAGCCCGTCCCGGGAGCTGTGAGCTGCTCCAGACAGAACTTGACCGCCACCGCATGGTCGGGAACATGGGCGGTCACATCGTCCTTGAACGAACCGATCTCGACCGTGCAGCGACTTTCCGGCCCGCCGATACGATCAATCCCGCCGCGAGCCAATTGGCTTTCGGTGGTCAGATCGAACAAACGGTATTTGAAGCTCGTGGAGCCGAGATTGGCGACCAGAATCTTCATCGAAAAGTCCTCACAGTGAGATCAGCATCACATGGCATCGCTGGCAACGAAGTCGTTCGTCTATGGTCATTCGTTCGGAGCACTACTGGGCAAGCCAGCAGTGACACTCTGAAGAACGACGTTACTTTCAAAGGCAGCCCTAGATGAACTGCTCGAGGAGCGACTTGTCGGGGCGGGCGATGACGTGGGCGCTGACGACCTCGCCGATGGCGGCGGCGGCCTGCTGACCGGCATCGACGGCGGCGCGGACGGAGCCGACATCACCACGGACGATGGTAGTGATGTAGGCGTTGCCGATTTGAATCTGCTTGACCAACGTGACGTTGGCGGCCTTCAGCATGGCATCGGCCGCTTCGATCTGGGCGACAAGCCCCTTGGTCTCGACGAGACCGATTGCTTCACCATTCATGAGAGAAGTTCCAGGTTCAGGAGACGGATGTTGTGCGGAAGGAAGTGCTGCCGGCGTGGTTGTCGCCGACGAGGACGCGGCCACCGCGGGACGTTTGGCAGCAGGCCGGGGCGAGCGAGCGACCGGCTGTTTGCTGGATGTCTTGGGCATGGGCACCTCGCCAGAACGAATCACCGGGCCGGCAGAGTCAAACTACTTGCTGATGGGCTTGGGCAGGATGGCGGCGAGTTCCTCGTGCGGGCGGGGAATGACCTGCACGCTGAGGACTTCACCGATCTTGCTCGATGCGGCGGCGCCGGCATCGACGGCGGCCTTGACGGCGGCGACATCACCCACGACGAACGCGGTGACGATCCCGCTGCCGACCTTTTCCCAGCCGATCAGCCGGACATTGGCCGACTTGAGCATCGCGTCGATCCCTTCGATCATCGTGACGAGACCCTTGGTTTCGAGCATGCCGAGCGCTTCGATCGATCCAGCCATGAAAACTTCCTCTCAAGAAATGGAACTGCGTGAACCCTTGAAATCCGCCGACCGGGAAACACTCCCGGCCGTCTGTATTCCCTCACATTATTTCGTATGGCAGCCGCAACCGACCGGCTTCACGAGCTCCACTTTCGTGGCGTGAGCCAGATCGACGGCGTTGCCTTCATCCGTATCGATATGAACTTCCAGTTTGACGTCCTTGTCCTCCCGCACCGTGACGTGTTCGAGCGTGGTGGAGCAGGGGCCGGAGTGGATCTTGAGATCCATCGCGTCGCCGTTCTTCACACCGTAGTAGGCACAGTCGGCGGGGCTCATGTGGACATGCCGCATGGCGCGGATGACACCCGACTTCAGCTCGACCACACCCGCGGGGCCGACGAGGATGCAGCCAGCCGTCTCGCGGTGGTCGCCACTGATCCGGACAGGGAGGTCGATGCCCAGCGAGATGCCGTCGGTGAAGGCCAGTTCGACCTGCGACGCATTCCGGCAGGGGCCGAGCACCCGCACATCGGGGATCATCCGGCGGCGGGGGCCGAAGATGGTGACGGTCTGATTGGCGGCGTAGTAGCCCTCTTGGTAGAGCCACTTCATCGGCTCCAGCTTGGCCCCTTTGCCGAACAAGACTTCGACGTGTTCTTCGGTGAGGTGGACATGCCGGGCGGAGATGTTGACCACCAGCGGATTGGGCGGCCCGCCGGAAACCACGGATGAACCCGGTGAACTACCACCGGCCAGCTGCCGTGTAAGGACGGCCCGCACGACGCGCTCGATGTCAGCGCGGGCAATTCCGTCGGTTGATGCTGCGAAGGACGACATACGTCTTTTCTTTCTCGATACGAGCTGGACAGTCTCGATTTGGGCATTTGCCGGGGAGAAAAGGCTCAGGCGATGTGCAGTTCAATTCCCAAATCTTCGATTCGCTTTCGCCACTCGGGCGGTATCCCTTCGTCGGTCACAATTTCATGAACTCGTTCCAGGGGACACAGGGGAGACAGGGCCGCCTTGCCGAACTTGTAACTGTCGACCGCCAGCACCACCCGCTCGGCGGCATCGATCATCCGGCGTTCGGCCTCCACCAGCAGCGTGTTGCTGTTGAAGAGTCCTTTTTCCGTCACTCCCCCCACACTGAAAACCAACCGAGGGACTTGAAGCTGGGCCAAGGCCATGGTCACCAGCGGCCCCAAAGTCACCCCCGTCTTCGGATGGAGATAACCGCCCAGAAAGATCAGCTCGACCGCCGGACTGTTGACCAGCAGATTCGCAATGGGGAGTGAATTGGTCACCACCTGCAGCTCTTTGCCAACCAGCTCCCGCGCCACCTCCAAAGTCGTTGTGCCACCATCGAGCAAGACCGTCTCGCCACTGCCAATCATGCCGGCGATGTGCCGTGCAATCCGCTGCTTTTCAGGCAAGTAGGTGACACTTCGCTCCTCCAGCGAGGCGACCGATTCGCCAACATAGGCTGCTCCGCCCCGTGTCCGCCGAACCTGCCGAATCCCGTCAAGATATTCCAAATCCCGCCTCAAGGTGGATTCGCTGACGCCCGTTTTGGTCGCCAGCTCATGAAGCGAGATAAACCCTTTCTCTTCAATCAGTTCCAACACATGTTGGCGGCGTTGATCCAACAGCATGGTTTGCAACTGCCTCTTGATACATTCGTCCTGAACTTCCTGCCCTATTCAAACAGGACAGTCAGTTCACACAACTCTACGTCTCATGGGCGTCTCCCTCAAGCATTTCGCATCACAATTCGCGAGTATTTTCCAAAACACTCCACAAACTGTCACGCCGAATGATGGGGGATTGACTGCTCACCCTGTCGGAATCGACCAGATGACGAACGTGAATCGACTCAACTTGAGGAAGTTCTGTTCAGGCAAGGGCTGCCGATGATCACAGGCTTTCCGAAGGAGTCGTCAAATAACGGAACGGCACCGTCGCCTAGATCTGGTTCGGCTGGACTTGAGAGGTGCGGCGGTCGGCGACAACGATTTTGCCTGACGCGACCAGCCGAATCGCTTCGGGATAAGCTTGGCACTCCGCCTCGAACACTCGAGCGGCCAGCGAATCGGGCGAGTCGGCATCGAGCACCGGCACTGCTTGCTGGAGAATGATGGGGCCGTGGTCGTATTCGTTGTCGACGAAATGAACGGTGCAACCGGAAAGCTTGACTCCCCGCGCGATCGCTGCCTCGTGCACATGATGACCGTAGAAACCGCGGCCACAGAAGGCGGGGATCAGCGATGGGTGGATATTCAGCACCCGTTCGCGGAAATCTTCAGGAACCACCAGCAGCGAGAGATAACCGGCGCAAATCACGAGATCGGCCCAACGTTCACGGCATAGCTGAAAAACGGCCTCGCTGTGAGCCTCCGGCGTGGGGTAATCCTTCCCCATACAGACGACAACATCAAGACCCCGGTTCCTCGCCCGCTCAATCCCAGCGGCCGTGGGACGATTGCTGATCACCAGCGGGATCTCGGCATCGAGCGATCCGGATTCAATCTGATCCTGCAAGTTGAGTAGGGTCGTCCCGCCGCCGGAAATCAGCACGACTAACCGGATTTTGGGAGGAATTGCAGCGGAACTCGAAGTATCAACTGTCATGGTCGGTTCAGCAGTTCCTGGAGCAGAGATCCCTCGACTCGATCACCGAATGTTCCTTCGGAAAATTCGTGCTGCAGGGGAGGATAGCCGGTACTTCCCGGCTCATCGAGTCGCCGGACTCGATCAAACGCTTTCATCCTCAGGCGGAAACTGTGGATTGTCGGGAAAGCCATCCGCGGTCTTCGACTGATCGACCTCGGATCGAGTTGCGAGAGCAGGTGAGGCTGACTTTGTTGTGGGCACCTGCTGGATGACTCCTGCCGTTGGCAATCCGGGAGGTGTCACGCTCCGAGAAAGCTCGTCATGCGAAGAAAGTGCACTTGGGGGAGGAATGTCAATTGCTCCGAGTGATGCCGGATGAAATTGCCCGGGGTCGATATGGGTCAGCATTGTCCTGGGAACTCGAATACCATCCGGGAGTCGACGCTTGTCGGCGCGGAATGTCCATGCGCCAACCACGATCCATAAGGCGACAAGCCCCGCAATGCCATACACCCAGACGGGAATGTGGAGAGACTGCTTCGGGATGGGAGCGATCCATTCGATCTGTCCCGCGAGGATCATGGGGGCTTTGCGTGGTTGATCCTGGGCTTCGTAGCCATACATCTTGAAGAAGTATCCCGCGATGACGACCTCCTCGACCAAGTCGCCACCCAACGGCATCCCCTCGGGCTTTTCAGTGAAGATCACCACGGTGGGATTGTTCTGCGAATCGGCCGCGTAGAGCCACCCTTCGTAGACCGCGGTGATCCCTTCCTCGTTAGGGCCGGGTTCGTATCGGATGAGTTTGCGAAGAGTCCCCCGCAGCACCACCGGCTTGCCTCGATAGGCATCGGGATTCAAAAACAAATCCACGAACGGCGAAAACTTCCGATCAGTCGCCGCCTTCGAATCATGTGCTGCAATGCGTGCCTTGCGATACTCAATAGCCAGATCCTGCATCTCGCCGAACGACATGAGGCTGGCGAGCTTGAGAATGCGGAAGTAGGCGTCTCGATCCTCGATTTTCAGACCCAGCGTGCTGTCACGGAGATTCCGCAAAACCTCCGGGTTGATCGAAGCCCCGCCATCAAGAGTCAGATCCGGTTGCCCCGCCTTCTTGGCGGATCGATCGCGAATTCGCTCTCCCGGCTGCCCCAGGTTGGGAATGGCCTCATCCAAATCGATGATGGGTGGCATGGCCGCGCCATTTACGCCGGAGATGCCCGAAGGTAACGGTGTTAGCCTTTCAGGCCGCCCCGTTGGCATAGAAAGTGGATCGTCGAAAGCACCTCTCGGACTCCCACCAGGCAAGAAAGGACTGTTGGGCGAACTGCCTGCCGGTTGACGCTCAACTGGAGGACGCTCCGTGGGCAGAGGAGAAACGGGAGGGAGCGAACTTGGAGGAGTCGCGCCGCCGGGAGTTCCACGGCTCGGCAGCCGGGGCGTTTCAACGGGATCGACCTCGTCCGAGAATTGCGGGAACGCACTCGACCCGGCGCCGTAATGCGTTCCCACCAGGATTGCGACGAGCAGCCATCGTCGTAGCATCGAGCGTCCCCTTGATCCGACATCCAACCCTGGAGTCACGCGGAAAACCACCCAGTTTCACTGGTCGCCATAACCGGCAAATCCAACCGTGTTGGAATTGTGACGTTGTTCAGCGTGGGTGTCGAGTCGATCAATTTGCAGGAGGTTCGCCGCACTGACAGTTGCCAGTGCCGAAATCACTACCTGCGAGGATCCGGAACGTTAACACCTGCTCGTCACGGCGGAGGACTGTCACGACCACCGGTTCACCCGGCGGGTGCCGAGAAATGGTGGCCACCATCTGCCGGAGAGTGGGAGCCTCGACGCCATCCACGCCCAGAATTCGATCCCCGGGACGCAAGCCAACCTTCGCGGCGGGTGAACCCGGCAACACGCGATCGATCATCACGTTGGAGCCGAAGGGCATCGCTCCGACAATCCCCAGACACCCGTTCAATTCGGTGCTGATTTGCAATCTTGGATACCACTGACGCAGGGATTCCAGCTCTTCGCGAGAGATGCCCAATTTCTCCGAGACGTAGAGCACATGCAGGACGTTGAGTCGCTTCAAATGCTTGAGGCCTTCTCGGCCCCCCGTGTACTTCTCGTCAAGCACCGCATACTCAATGCTGCTGCCGTTGCTGGCGAAACTTTCCGCCACGGTGTCGATCTTGGCGCCCAGACGGGTCAAGGCGTCGATGGCCCGGCGGCGACGGATTGAATAGTTCTCCGAAAGCGCCTCCCATGCGGCATCCGAGACCTCTTTGTCCTCGTGGGAGGTGAGTTCCTCAATGGCGGTGAGGGCCGCTTCGCCGGATTCTTGTTCGTTGACGACTGTCATGTCCGAGAGCACATGGATCAGCGGGCGGCAGTGATCCGGGTCATTCTTGATCTGTTCGACGAGTTGTGGAACGGCGGCTTGTCCCGCCTTCAGAAGATCCTCCGCCGCTCTGCGCCGGCTGGCAGCTGTCCCGTTGTTGAGCAACCGAATCTGCGCCGACACCGATTCCGGATCCAAAGGATTGGTCACGGGTGTGGAAGTCAGGGCAGCCCAAACAACTAGGGAGAGCAAGACGCCTACCATCAGATAGCGACCAGGTATCGGCAGCATCACCCCTCCATTCTCTCAATCGCTCAATCCATTCAACCGAACTGGCCTTAATCAATCGATGGGTATCAATCGATGGGTTCACCAACCCATGGTGGCGATCATTCAGGTCGCGCATCCACACGAAACTGCCCGTCCGGTTCGATCTCGACGGTGATCACATTGGGAGAGCAGCAAACGGGGCAATCCTCGACATACTCCTGTTCGCTCCCCTGTGAGAGATCAATAGGCACGATAATCTCTTCCCCGCACGAATGACAGACGTATCCCCCTTCGGGTGTGGAAGTTCGGGGACGCCTCTTGCGCTTTCGCGGCCGCGGTGATTCCAACTCGAGCACCTCCGATAGTTCCTGAACATCCATGATGGCCCGGAGTGACAGTTCTGGAAAACTCAGGGCACGGTCACCGTCCTGAATCTTATCTGCAAGCCGCGATCTGAACACAAATGAAGTTCATTGATCGCGGAGAGATTTCGACCGGCACGTCAAAAACTCTCGGGGGCACTGCAGCCAAGAATGTTGCCGGAACGCCTCACGTTCTTGCTTGAAAATTGTCGCCGGAAAGCCACGAAATCCTTGCGAACGGTACAAACCGCGACATGCGTTCCCCAAATTCGACTTAAAACCCAAAAAATCGCTCCCACCATCTTGAGAAGTCCGGCAAACAGCGGAATAGTGCCGAAATGCTCAAGTTCGGCGAAAAACTGCTGCCTGCCTCCTGTCTCTCCTACTTGGCTTTCCGGCTGGCCTGGAGACAGACGGTTGAGGCCTTTGTGTACCAACAGCGGAGAGCCGTCGATGGTGGGCAGATTCTCAGCCAGTTCGACTGGCCACACATCGAGAAGCAACGACCAATCATGGCCGGCTTCCTGTGCGAAGTTCCCTTCTTGGCGGAGGTCGCTCCACAGGTCCAGTTGGATGTCCTCTCGGACTTCTGGGCCCGGCATGTCAGCCTCGCCCACTACCGAGCCTCTCTCCTCGACGAGGCGATCCTCTACGCTGCCTGCGAGTCGGCGGCGATACTGCTTGAGCGAGATCCGCATGCCGTCCCGCTGCATCTGAAAAACGGGCCGCTCGATGTCACCTTCCCGGTCGACGAGGCCCTGGCGGCGGAAATCCGCAAGCTCTATCTCGATCTTCCGAGCGAAGGGGACTATCTGCTCATCGGTCAGTTCCTTGATGTGCCACCCGAAGAGAGCCGCAAGCTCAAGAAGAAATTCGGCATCCGCACCCTCGAGACCGAGGCCTTGTTCGATCTTCTCGGACGCTGGACGATCCAGCCTTCGATCAATGATCGTCTCGCGGGCCTGTTGACGTCCCAGGAAGTGACCAGACTTCGCAAAACACTTGCGACCCACATGCGAGTCTGAAGTTAAGGCCCGCTATTGGCGGGCGATCTCTTCAGCTTGCGATTGGATGTCCCGCGAACTCACGAGTTCAAGGCATACAGCAGAATCCCGGTGGCGACCGAAACGTTGAGCGAGTCGACCGGCCCCAGTTGTGGAATCGTGCAGACTTCATCGCACAATTCGAGCGTCAGCCGGCGCAGACCTCCCTCCTCGTTGCCCACCACCACCAGCCACGGACGATCCGGCTTGATGCGGGAAAGAGGTTGCTGGGCATGCTCGGAGCTTCCCAGCACCCAGACACCGCTCTTCTTGGCGATCTCCAAAGCCCGCGCGAGATTCGGCGGTTGGGCGAAGGGAATGGATTCCATCCCACCGGCGGCGACGTCATAGGCGGTTCCAGTCAAAGGTGCCGAACGGTCGCGCGTCACGATCACACCGCGTGCTCCAAAGAACGCCGCCGCGCGAAACACGGCCCCCACATTGTGGGGATCCTGCAGGCAATCGAGGGCCAACCAGATTCCGTGGGGATTGCCTTTCGCAGCCACTCCTTCGCTCACACTGGGAGCATCGGGCGACTTCGAGATCGGCCCCGGGGGCGACATGGCGAAGAGCTGTTCCACCGTCACGGGAGTTCGGTCGCGCACAGTCGCTTCCGAACCGCTCTGCCGCTCCGATTTGCCCACGCGATCCTTCGGTGCGGCCGCCAAGGCGGTCCTCACGGGAATCTTGTGGATCTTCGCTTGTTCCATCACCTCGCCCCACCCAGGCGATGGGTTGGCTGTGACGACGATTTCAATAACGTCGTGCGCCCGGTGTTCCAAAGCCGCCAACACACTGTGGGGATTTCGCAAAGTGATCGTCACGCCAGCATTCCAATTGAGATTTCATAAGTGATTGAACGCGAGTGATTCTTCGGGGACTTCAGCCCGTCGATGAAGGCGACAATCCGGCTTGTCGACTCACCTCGGCCAGCATGATCCCCGCCGCCACAGCCGCATTGAGAGAGGAGGTGATACCCGACATGGGCACACGCACTTGCAGGTCGCAATGGGAAAGCAGTTCTTCCGAGACACCTTTCCCCTCGTTGCCGATGACAATGGTCACTCGTCGGGGAATGGCGACATTCCAGAGGGAGAGTTTGCTTTTCTCGGTCGCGGCCAGCAAAGTCAATCCGGCCGCCTTCAACTGCCCGGCAGCCTCATCGAGGCGGTCGACACGGCAGATCGGCAACCAGTTGACGGCTCCCGCCGAACTGCGGGCCGACTGGCTGTTGATCCCCGCCTGACCTTTCGCTGGAAGAATCACACCGCCACATCCGAGAGCCTCGGCACTGCGGATGATCGCGCCGAGGTTGAAGCTGTCCTGTATCCCATCGAGGATGACGAAGTGCCTGGGGCTTTCTGTCGCAAGAAGCTCCGTAAGCGAGTGGTAAGGAAACTCCGGCATTCGGGCGCAAAGGCCCTGATGGTCTTCCGCTCGGCAGGTGCGGGTGAGATCGTTGGCCGTGGAAGCGACGAGTTCCACACCCAACTGCTCACAGACTTCACGCAAGGTTTGGGCTTTTGCGGTAGGGGAAACAGGCAATTCATCGAAGGGTGAGAACCGGTGGGAATCGTAATGCACCTCAAGCGGTGGCCATTTCCCCGCCATGAGGGTGGCGAAGACCAGATGCCGTCCCCAGATCCACGAACGATTGTGATTCCCCAGAAATTTCGGCAATTTTCTTTCTCGATCTGACAGGCGGAACCATTGGTCGAAGCCATGAATGTCGCATCCAGCGGGCGGCCCGACGAGGCTTTGGGGCGGACTGGTTCGCGAAGGGAGTTTCGAAACGGAGAATACGAACAGCACTTGCCAATTGCGAGCAGGGGGGCGACACTCATTTGGCAACTCTGCTGCGTCGCACAGAGGCCACACCGTTTCCTCGAACGAATCCAGCATACGATGCAGGCACCGCTCCGCCGAAAAGTCCGTCGCAAGTGTCCCATCTATGGCCTTGAGGAACGGGATTGCCTCAGGCGTGCCGCCCGGTTCAACGCCCAGGTGATGGACTTCATTCGCGATCACGTGAAGGCTGGCGTCACCACCCTGCAACTCGATCGACTCGTGGAGGAATACACTCACGACCACGGGCATACCTGCGCGACCAAAGGCTACAAGGGCTATCCCTCGTCCATCTGCACCAGTGTGAATGAAGTCGTCTGCCACGGGATCCCCAACGACCGGCCGCTCCGCGATGGCGACATCGTCAACGTCGATCTGACCAGCGTGGTCGATGGCTGGTACGGCGATCAGTCGGAAACATTCCTGATCGGCGATGTCACGGATGCCGCCCGCGAATTGGTGCAGACAACATTCGACGCCATGTTCGCCGGCATCGACGGGATCGCCCCCTATGGCAAGGTGACCGACATCGGCCGTGCCATCGAACGCTTCGTGCGCGAGAAGCCCTATGAGATCGTGCGCGAGTACCAGGGCCACGGCATCGGCCAGGATTTCCATCAGGATCCCGGCATCCCGCACTACGTTCCCCGGCTCAACCCGCCGCAGGATGTGATCGAACCGGGCATGTCCTTCACCATCGAGCCGATGCTCAACGCGGGGACGTTCCGGACATTTGTGGACAGCATCGACGGCTGGACGGTGCGGACGGTCGACCTGGCTCTCTCAGCCCAGTTCGAGCATCAAATCCTGATGACCGAAACCGGCCCGGAAATCCTCACGCTGACCCAGCGCGGCCCCCAGCGCGGCCACCAGTTCTGACCATTGATGTCGCTGGACTCGACTGTTCCCCCACTGAATGGCGGAAAACGTGTCGAGACGGGGGTTGATTTCGGATTCCGGTGAGGCAACACTCTAACGCATGTTAGATTGTCATCTCCCCGGAGCCTCGCCCCATGTCCTCTCCCGCCCCATATCTCTCCACGTCCACCCGCCGCCTTGGTTTCACCTTGATCGAACTGCTGGTGGTCATCGCGATCATCGCCATCCTGATCGCACTGCTACTGCCCGCCGTGCAGCAAGCCCGCGAAGCCGCCCGTCGCACCCAGTGCAAGAACAACCTCAAGCAATTGGGCTTGGCCCTGCACAACTATCACAGCTCGCTGAATACGTTCCCGCCCAGCATGGCGCACGGCGGCGCGGCCAGCTATACGGGAGGAGCCAACTGGAGCGTCCTCGCCTACCTGACACCCTATCTGGATCAGACCAATGTCTACAACGCGATGAATCTGAACTTCCCGACGTACGATTCAAGCTACAACATCAGCGCTCCCAATCGTGTGGCGGCCGGAACCATTGTCTCCTCATTTCTTTGTCCCAGTGATCGCGGCGCACCCATCATCAGTGGTGTCCTGGGAGTGACAGGTGGCCTCGGGCCTTCCAACTACGTGGCCTGCAACGGTTCGGGAACGATCGGGCGGGATGGCCTGGCGACGGGAGGAACCGCGACCAACTATCCCGGTTCGCCGTACCAGACGGACGGAGTCTTTTTCGTGAATTCACGGGTGCGGATCGGCGACATCACCGACGGCACCAGCAATACGGTTTGCTTCTCGGAGTCGCTATTGGGCGACAGAACGGCCAATGCCACGACGCTGCGTGAACGGGCCTTCGCCGTCGCCACACCCTCGTACTCGTACAGCACTTTCAGCGATGCGGGATGCGCCGCTGCCACCGCATGGGCGGATGGAACGTCCCGCAACCCCAAGGGCTATAGCTGGATCCACGGTGAAATCGGGTCGACCTCCTACAACCACTATTATGGGCCAAACTCACGCTCATTCGATTGTGGTGGCAATGCCCTCGAACTGGGCTACACGGCGTTCGGCTGGCGGGCGGCCCGCAGCATGCATACCGGCGGTGCCCACACGCTGCTTGCCGATGGAGCGGTGAAATTCGTCAGCGAGAATATCGATCTCACCGTTTGGCGCAACCTATCGACACGCAGCGGTGGTGAAGTGATTGGCGAGTTCTAACGTTCCGCTAGCGACAAGCCGTTTGGTTAAATCGCCGATAGCCCACACGCTTATTGGGAAACTAGCATGAGTCTTGTGGCTTCAAGTTCCGCGAATTCGGGTGTCGATGACTTCCCACAGGCACCTCCGCCAGTTTCTCCCTCCGAACTGGAGGCCTACCGGCGTGATGGTTACCTGGTGCTGCGGGAGTTTTTCGACCCGGCGTTGATCCAGCAGGTCTCGGACGAGGCGGAAGCGTTGCTCACCGAGCGGCGTGATCTCATTGACACCAACAACCTCAGGTGCCGTTTCCAGCCGCATCATGAGAACGGCGATTGCCTCTTCGAGACATTCGATCCGATCAACGACCTTTCCCCCGCCTGCGACCGGGTGGCCCGCGATCGGCGTCTGCTCGAAGTGCTGGAAGCGATCTACGGCGAACCGGCCGTCCTGTTCAAGGACAAGCTGATCTTCAAGCCGCCCGGTGCGAAAGGTTATGGGATCCACCAAGACTATATTGCGTGGGAGAACTTTCCCCGTTCGTTCCTGACGGTCCTTGTGCCGATCGATAGCTGCAACCCGGAGAACGGCTCCACCGAACTTTATGCTGGCTTGCATCACGACGGGCCGCTCACGCCGACGGATGGAAACTATCGAGAGCTTTCGGTCGAGCAGTTGCAAGGTGCTCAGCCGTTGAAGCTGACCCTCGCCCCGGGCGATATCGCCATCTTCGGCGGTTTCACCCCGCACGGATCATCGCCGAATCGGTCCCCCGTCTGGCGACGGCAGCTTTACCTTAGCTATAACGCGATCAGCGATGGCGGCGACCAGCGCGCCGAGCACTACGCCTACTTTCAAGCGTGGCTCAAGGAACGCTACGCGGAGTATGGTAAGCCGGACACCTATTTCCGGTAGCACTCCGGCGAGCGGTGGGTGCCAACCACCTGTTTCTCGATGGGGCGTGCACAGTGAAAAATAGTTATTTAAAAAAATTAGAAACAGGGGGTTGACCCCCTCGCTCGCCTCAATGCTTGGAAATTTAGTGATCAGCAAGACTCAAGGCTCGAATAGCCTTCGTCCCGTGAATGTGCGATTGACGTACGCCGGCATCGCGCTATTAATCGCGGCGGCGGCGATGGTGGCCACCTTTCCCGCACGGACACACGGGTTGGGGCTGATCACCGAGCGACTCATCCAGGACGAGTCGCTGGAACTAAACCGCCTCTCGATGGCCCGCGTCAATCTGATCGCCACCTTGATCGGAGCCGCCTTCGGAATCGGTAGCGGCTGGTTGATGGATCGCCTCGGAACACGCTGGGTGTTGGCGGGGAGCTTGCTGCTGCTGGCGGGATCGGTCTGGTGGATGACGACGGTGACCGGATTCTGGGCCTTCGCGTTCGTCCTCACTTTGACGCGTGGCTTCGGCCAGACGATCCTCTCTTCGGCGAGCCTCACGCTGGTCGGCAAATGGTTCAATCGCCGGATCACGCAGGCGATGGCCCTCTACACGGTGGTGATGGGCATGGGGTTCGCCGCCGCCTTCCATTTCGCAGGTCAGATGGGTGAGATCGACTGGCGTTGGATCTGGATTCGCGTGGCGGCCATGGTCGGAGGCTTGGGTGTTGTGTCGCTCATCGTCCTCCGCCAGGAACCGACTGCCCAGGAATTTGAACCTTTCGCCGCCCCTCAATCATTGATTGAAGAAGTAGATAGTGCTGTTCCTCCTGATGATTCATGGACTCTGAAGGAGGCCATGGGGACGCAATCGTTCTGGCTGCTCGCGTTGGCCACGTCCTTCTTTGGCCTGGTGAGTTCGGGAACTTCGCTCTTCAACCATTCGATCCTGGCGGAGCGGGGTTACTCGTTCGAGCAGTACCGCCAGATGATGGCGTTCTCGTTCCTGGTGGGGTTGGGGACGAATTTGGGCGCGGGCTTTTTTGGGCTGATTGTCTCGTTGGAACGGATGATGGCGCTGGCCATGCTATTGATGGCCGTCAGCCTGGGAGCATATCCGTTCCTCTCGACGTCGCAGCACCTCATGTTCTACGCCATCGGCATGTCGGTCTCCGGGGGCATTGTCACCGTGGCGTTTTTCACCGCCTGGCGGAAGCGGTTCGGTTCGACGCACCTCGGCTCGATCCAGACCTTCGCGCAAGTCTGCACGGTCCTCGCATCGGCGGTGGGGCCAGAGTATTTTGAACGCAGTAAATATCACTTCCTCACCTATCGCTACAGTTTCTATGGAGCGGCGGCGGTGGCACTCGCACTGTGTGTGTGGGCCTTTCTGGCCCCCATGCCTCGCAGAATCCCGCCCGAAAGCCAAAGCCCGCTTAAGCCACAAGTTTGATCGATGATTCCACTCAGCCTCGAAAGGTGACGACATGACAACCACCACCGGCAACCGCTTTCACCTCTCGCTGAACGTGGGCGATCTGAATCGTTCCGTCAAATTCTTCGAAAACCTGTTGGGCCAACCTCCCGCCAAATGCCGGGCGGATTACGCCAAGTTCGAAGTCAACGACCCACCACTGGTGTTGTCGCTGGAACCGATGCCGCCGACGGGTCGCGGCGCGCTCAATCATGCCGGCTTCCGCTTCGGTTCCGCCGCCGCCCTTGTCGATTCCCAACGGCGGCTGGAAATGGCGGGCTTCAAGACGCAGCGGGAGGAGGGGGTCGAATGCTGTTATTCCAAGCAGACCAAATTCTGGATCAACGATCCGGATGGCAATCTCTGGGAATTCTACACGCTCGAAGAAGACATCGAACACCGCGGCGCGGGTCAGGTTCCCCTTCAAGAATCCCCAGCCAAACCAGCCCTACCAGTCGCTCCGGCAGCTCTACAGCCGATTGTGATGAGCTGCTGCAACACCAACGGAAAAGCGGATCCCTGCCCGACACCCCAAGTCGCCGCCAAGCCTTTGGCGTTCGAGCACTTTCTGGGAGACCCCCGGCGGCCCGCACCCGATGCCCTGTACGAGACCATGAAACTGCGGGGAACCTTCAATCAGGCCGACGCCGCAGAATCGATGGGGCATTGGCTGGCCATGGCCAAGGCTCAACTGGTTGCGGGTGGAGAGTTGGTGATCCACGCCTTGACGGCCGATGCCCCTCTGGCGACGGATCAACTGGATCTTCCCGGCCCCGCAGCATTCGTGAAGCACGTCCCCGTCCGCGAGGAGGTGCTCAACGCACTTCAACAAGCCGGTTTCGTCGATCTCTCGCTGGAGACGTTCCGCAGCCAACCGTGCTTTGTCCGCGCGGGGGTCGAACTGCGGGAAACGCTGATCAAGGCGCGACAACCCGCTGGAGCATCCGGCAGTTCGACGGTGACTACAACCAACCCCACATCCACCTCAGCCCGCGACCCGGAGGATGAATCCACTCTCGACGTCATCTACAAAGGCCCGTTCGCCGAAATCGTCGATGATCGAGGGACGGTCTACCGGCGGGGAGTGCGGGCCCAGGTTTCGACAGCCGCATGGCAGCAATTGGCGACATCATCGCTGGCCGGTCAGTTTGTGGAGATGCCCGCGAGCGGCCAGGCCAAGGCTTTCTGTTCGGTTTCCAGCTGATGGCGGTTCCCGCTGAAAAGCTGGTTGTCAGCTGATCGTGACAGGCTGGCCCATGACGGATACTCTGGCGGCATGTCACGCGACAACACTCCCGATGTTCGACCGATCGAGTGCGCCGAGAAGCTCAAAGTTCTCAGCGAGCCGATTCGACTGCGCCTGCTCGAAGCCTTGCAAACCGGCCCACTGGCGGTGGGTGATCTGGCGGAACTGATCGAAATTCCCCTCATGCTCGTTTCGCATCATCTCAAGATCCTGCTCGCCCACGAGTTCGTGGATCGGGAGAAGGAGGGACGATTCGTCTATTACTCGCTCCGTCCCGAAGTGCTCCATCTTGGGAAGTTGAACCTCGGCTGCTGCGAACTCACATTCCCTCCTCAGGCTGCCGCCGGGGAGAAAGCCCCGCCCATCCCGCCCGGTACCCCTCGCAAGAAGAGTTGACTTTTGTTCACATTCTTGGTCACAATTCCATGAACGGAATGCGGCCAATGGAGTGAGCTGGTGGACGAGCGGCGGGTTAATCACGACGGAGAGGAAAGCGTCCCGCCGGAATTTCCTGCGGCAGCGTGCACGCCAACCACGTCGCGGCAACCCCAACTATTGCCGGGCCAGCGTCCCTCGCAGAGTGCTCCACAGCGAGGTTCGCTCTCTCAAATCGCCAATCGCTTTGAAAAGGTTCATCGCGAGCCTGATCCGGATCACTGGGAGTTCGAGCCGGAAGAATTGTCGCTTCCCGATCGGATCCCGACGCAATTCCTGGACGACGCTACGCAAAGCATCGTGAGCGAGAACTCCAGTCCAGATATCCCTTTCCGATACAGCATCAATCCGTACCGTGGATGCGAGCACGGCTGTGTCTATTGCTACGCCCGTCCCGGCCATGAGTATCTGGGATTCAACGCGGGGATCGACTTCGAAACGCGGATCGTCGTCAAACGCGAAGCTCCCGATCTGTTGCGGGCCTGGTTGAAGCGGAAATCGTACGAGTGCGAAGCCATCTGCTTTTCCGGCGTGACGGATTGCTATCAGCCCGTCGAACGCACGCTGCGATTGACGCGGCAATGCCTGGAAGTCTGCGCCGAGGCGAATCAACCCGTAACCATCATCACCAAGAATGCCCTCGTGGTGCGTGACCTGGACATTCTGGCCCCCATGGCCAGTCGAAATCTGGCTCATGTCAGCCTCAGCCTCACCACCCTCGATGCGGCGCTGTGTGGTGAACTGGAGCCGCGAACGAGTCGCCCCGCCGCCCGGCTTCGCGCCATTCGGGAACTCAGCGAGGCGGGAATTCCTGTGCGAGTGATGACCGCTCCCATGATCCCCGGTGTGAACGAGAGTGAACTTCCGGCACTGCTCGAAGCAGCCGCGAAGGCGGGTGCCGTGTGGGCTGGGTACACCATGCTCCGCCTGCCGCTCAGTGTGCGGCCCGTCTTTCTGGAATGGGCGGAGAGGCGCTTTCCCCTGCGATACGACCGCATCGTTCAAGGGATCACCGCAGTGCGGGATGGCGCGATGAACTCCGCGAGATTCGGCGAGAGGATGCGCGGAACCGGCCCGGTCGCGGATCAGATCCAACAAACCTTCCGGGTCTTCGCCCGCAAGCACGGGTTGGAAAGAATGCTGGTTCCTCTGGATACCAGCCAGTTCCTCCCGCCCAAGCCCAAAACCGGCCAGTTGGAACTCTTCTAGCAAAAGTTCCGGCCCTTGCCATAGTTCTGATGTGTGGCAAACGTGAGGGATGATGACTACGGTGGCAGCGGTTCAGGGCTTCGACAGTGGCGATGCCGATCCTCATCCCTGAATGAAACCTCGTAGTGGAAGGAAGCGATCATGAAGCTGGGAATGGTCGAGTCGGACGCGGGAATGCGGGTTGTCGCTCTGAACCTCGACGGCAAATATGTCGATCTTCTCGCTTTGGATACCCAGATCCCGCCCACGCTCCTAGGAATTCTCGCCGACCCGGAGGGATTGGCCCGCGTGGCCAGCGCCTTAGTGACCGGTTGGTCAAAGGGGCCGTTCGTCGAGGGGAAACTGGTCTCGCCGATCACCCGCTGCGGCAAAGTGATCTGCATCGGTCTCAATTACCGCGACCACGCGCTGGAGACGGGGGCCGAGATTCCCTCGGAGCCGGTGGTCTTCAACAAGTTTCCCTCCGCACTCATCGGGCCGGAGGACTCGGTCGAACTTCCGGCCATCGCCCATCAAGTCGACTACGAGGCCGAACTGGTGGCGGTGATCGGCAAGGGGGGTAAGCACATTCCCAAGTCCAAGGCCTTCGAACATATTGCCGGTTACACCTGCGGCAACGATGTCTCCGCCAGGGATTGGCAGAAGGGTCGGCCCGGCGGTCAATGGCTCATGGGAAAGACGCCCGACACCTTCGCACCGATCGGCCCCTGGTTCGTGACGGCCGATGAAGTGGGCGATCCCCACGATCTGGCCATTTCACTGCGACTGAACGGCCAGACGATGCAGCAATCCCGCACGAGCGAATTGATTTTCGGGATCGATGCCCTGGTGGCCCACGTTTCCCAATTGGTGACGCTGGAGCCCGGCGATCTGATTTTCACTGGCACACCTTCCGGGGTGGGGGTGGCCCGCAAGCCCCCCGTGTTCCTGAAGAGCGGCGATGTCATGGAAGTCGAAATCGAAGGACTCGGCGTGCTGCGCAATCCGGTGATTGCCGAGCGGCGAGCCGAGTGATTTGATCAGAACCAAGCCGTGGATCAAGGGGGTTCAATATCGCCCATGTTCAGCGCCACTCAGTCTCTACTGAGGCGGTGTGAAACCTGCGGGCTGCACATTCGCCACATCGCGGGCCAAGGTCTCATCGCTGGCCAGGGCACGGTCGGCTGATTCCGTGGCGAGCAGTTGAGCAAGAGTCGTCGCCCCGCGATGATTGGGCTGCATTGCCAATGACTTCTGGAGACTGGCCAAGGCGTGGGTGCCGCTTCCCGCATGGAACTGGGCTTCTGCGAGCCGATACCAGTCGTCGGCGGAAGATTCGCGTTCGGCGATCGACTGTTCGAGCCTCTGGCGGGCATCATCCCATCGCTGATGGGCCGCATACGCCAGTCCCAATTGCCATTCGGCCTCGCGCTGCTGTGGCAAAGTGGCATACGGGTTTTGCATCACGTTGCGGAGAATCGGACAGGCCCTGTCGGCTTGGCCCCGTTCGATCTGGACGCGTGCCATCGCCACTTTGGAAGCGATGTCATCCGGCCAGAGATCGCCGATCGAGCGATACATTTCATAGGCGGAATCGAAATCCCCTTGCTTTTCGTGGATGCGACCCAACAGCATGCGGGCCGAAACCGATTGCGAATCGCGAAGCAGGGCCGATTCGGCGGCGAGTTGGGCTTCTTCGATCTGGCCCAGCTCCAGATAACATTGTCCCAGACAAACGGCCGGTTGCGGATCGCCGGAGAAATGCTCGGCCAGATTGCGATATTCCGCGATCGCCGCCTGCTGTCGACCGCTCTCCCAGAGCAACCGGGCCTTCATTTCGCGAGTCGAAGCGTTCTTGGGAGCTGTTTTCTCAATTTCCCTGAGCAGGGATGCGGCGTGCGTCAGATCACCTTGATCACGCAAGGCTTCGGCATCACGGCAGAGCTGCTCGCAACGTCGGTCATGGCTCGCGACCTGACGCTGCATCCAAGTGCAGCCTGTTCCACTCGCAAATGGAGTGGCAAGGCTCAATGCGAGCACCAACCTCCGGCAGAAACTGCGGAAATCCCGTCGCCTCTGTCTGATGGTGGTCAGTTGCATCACACTCGTCCCGCACGAAATCCATTTCATCGAGTGGGTGGATTGGTCGAAACATGGCGGTGCTCCAACAACCCAATCACTAATTAACACATCGACCGATGGGCGGGAAAGACCGAAGTGATTTCCGACTGCTACCCAGCCAATTGACAGCTTGTTTCTTGGTAAAAAATCAGGCCACGGGGATGCGAGCGGCTGGAAATGCCAGCACAACTTGATCTTTCGGAAAGCTCCCCCTATTGTTCGCCGGAAGTAGCGACCGGTGCTGCAGCATTCTGACGCACCTTTCCAATTCCCCTTCTGACAGGACTCCAGGTCATTATGGCTGATTTGATTCCTCCCCATGGAGGATTGTCCGAGCCGGTCAATCTCACAGTGGCAGACTCCGAAATCGAGGCCTTCAAGGCGGAAGCCGCCAGCCTGACAAAGGTCCCCGTCTCGGCGGCCGATCTTTCAACCGTCTACCGAATGGCGGACGGCACCCTTTCCCCCCTCACCGGCCCGATGGATATCGCGACCTACCACCGCGTGCTGGATGAAGCCGTCATCGAGAACAACGGCAAGAAATACGCCTGGACGATTCCCCTCGCGTTCCCCGTGACGGCCGAATTGGCCAAGACGATCAAGGCCGGCGACAAGGTCGCACTGACTGCCCCGGATGGTTCCGCCGTGGCGATCGTCGAACTCACCGACGTCTACGCCTGGCCGAAGCTCAAGTATCTCCAGAAGGTCTACCGCACCGACCGCATCGACCATGCGGGCGCGGATATGGTTCTCAAGGGCGACGCCGACAAGTCGCACCTCATCGGCGGCAAGCTCAAGGCGCTGCCTCAGCCCAAGAACCCAGCCTTCGGCAAGTATGTCCTCTCCCCCGTCGAAGTCCGCAAGTTGCTGGCGACAAAAGGTTGGAACGCTGTCGTCGCGTTCCAGACACGCAATCCGCTGCACCGCGCGCATGAATACGCCCTCGTCTACGGTTTGGAAACTCTGATCGCCGGTGGCAAGAATGCCGGTGCCGTCCTCAACCCGCTGATCGGTGAAACCAAGGGCGACGACGTCAACGCCGAGATCCGCATGGCGACCTACGAAGCGCTGATCGCGCAGCGTCAACTGGGCGACGGCGACAGCGACGCCAATCTGTGGAAGAGCCGGAATGAATCGGTGCCGGACCGAGTGATCCTGTTGGGCCTCGATATCAAGATGTTCTACGGTGGTCCGAGCGAAGCCGTCATGCACGGCATCTACCGTCAGAACATGGGCTACACCCACATCGTCATCGGCCGCAAGCACGCCGATGTTCCCTATGCCAACGGCGAAGCGATCTGGGGCGACTTCGACGCCCAGGAGATCTTCGGCAAGCTGGGCGGCGAATTGCTGATCCAACCGCTCAAGGTGGGCTTCGCAGCCTACTACGAGTCGATCGGCCGGGTGGATCTCACCGAGCGTCACGCCGGAGAGAAGCCCGTTTCGATCAGCGGCAAGGACATCCGCACCACCCTGCAAAAGGGTGAGATGGTTGATCCCCGGATCATGCGCCCCAGCACCTCGGAGATTCTCGCCAAGGCCATGAAGCTGGCCTAACTCTGGCTGGTTTGTGATGAGTCTTCGCATTAAGAACGACAAAGGCCACCGGGAATTGATCCCGGTGGCCTTTTGTGTTGATCCGGCGGGAATCGAATCGGATGTCGTGCTTGTGGATTAAGCTCCCGACCGTCTCGCAGCTAATTGAGAGCGGGAAGTGGTGGGAGGGGGTATTTCTCCAGTTGATCGGCATTGGCCCGCCGGGTGGCGACGCGGCTGCCCCGAAGTGCCTGCAGGGCGTCATTGAGGGGGCCTTCGGGAACATCGTCCAGAGCCGCGAAGAGCGCTTTTTCCTCCATGGTGGTCATGGTCCAGCCGTAACGCTGCGAGTGCGTCAACAAGCTCTTGGTGGCGGTGGCACGCAGGTTTTCCGGAAGTGTGGAGTTTTTCACCACCTCCGCCAAGCGGGACTGGACATCCCGAGTTCCAATGCCCAGCAACGCCTGCTGAGCGGCGGGGCCCAGCTTGGGGTCGTCCACAAGAGCCAGCAGCGGCCCCTTGGCAACATCCAGGTTCAGCTTGCCGGCCTGATCCAACCGGGCCAGATAGCTCAGCCAGGCAACCGCATCGCCGCGCATTTGGCCGCGTTCTTCCGGTGTCAAAGCAGCAGGCTTGTACCGGGCCAGAAAATCGCGGGCTTGAGATTGAAACGCCTCCGTCGTCGAGGCTTCCGCGACGAAGTGGATCGGTGGATATTCGGTGAGTTTCCGAGTGATGGCCGCACGCGTCGATTCCGGCCCGTACAGCAGAATGGGAAGCGATGCCGTCCGTGCATCCGCCCGGAAATTGGCCAAAGTCTGGGACAGATCCCAGCGGGCGATGTTCACATCAATGACCAGCAGCGCCGTCTGGGTTGAAGCCACGGCAGCTTTGAAGCCCTGCTGACCTGTCTCCACCCGGATCGTCTCGAATCCCATGTCGGACAGATAACCGCCGGTGGCGGTTCCGCGGGTGTCGTCGGCGTCCATCACAATGGCCCGCGGTTCTGTCCCCGTGACCAGACTCCGCGAAAGGATGTCGATCACCTGGTTCGATGTGTCTTCAAAACTTTTGGGGGCCAGTTGAAGAATGGCAGTCGCGGCGGCGAACTGGACACGGTCATCCGGGTAGTTGAGTGCTGACTTCAACGGAGACTTCACGGCTCCATTGCTTTGCAGGGCCAACTCCGACCGCTGATCGACCAAGGCGTCGATCACGCGGATCGCAGTGCCGGGCTGGTGGACTTTCAGCGACTCGGCCAATACGGCGGAAAGGAGTTCCGGGCTGATCGACCGCAGCATGCCAGCCGACTGCGAAGCGGGAATCCCCGTCGCGGTTTCGTATGTCAGATAGCTGGTCAAGTAGAGCTGCTGGGACTCGAGCCGCTCCGGGCTGATTCCCAACGCGCCGCGAGCCGCCCTTGTCGCGAGATAGGCGGAAGCCACATTCGCCGGAAGTTGACGCTCGACGACCAGATTTTGCTGGGGATCGTAGGCCCAGACCGTCGCCCGGCCGTCACCTGAGATCGACAGCGCCCCTTGGCCCAGAAGATAGTCCAGGGTCCGCTGTTGCAGTTCCTTGAGTGCCACGACATCGGAGAGCCGATCCGCGCGTTCGGGGCTGCCGTAGATGATTCGGCCCAAGGCGCGGAGGGCAGCTGTTTTTTCAGTCGGTTTCAGGGCGGGTGTGAACGCCAATCCATACAGCTCGGGGATCGCGGCTTCCGCCCGCAGGTATCCCAGAGCGTCGATGACGCGCACGCGGGTCGCTTCTTGCGGCATCCCCAAGCCGGCGATCAGCGGTTCAATGGTCATCGCACCCATTTTGGTCAGGGCGAAGACCAGCAAGTCCTGCTCGGCAACATCCTTTGTCGATTGCATCCGTTGCAGAATCGGCCCCACTGTTCCCGCGCCGAGATTCTTGAGTTCGGTGATGGCCAACTCGCGCTGCAATGGCGTGCCACTGAGTTGGTCGAGCAGCTTGGCAATGAATTCCGGATTGGCGGCCTGCTCGCGGGAGGCCTGACTCAGTTTCTTGTTGATCTCCGACGAGACAGGTTGCAATTCCTTGATCTGCGCCAGCTTCAGAAACGCGGCTGTGCCATGCTTCTCACGCAGTTCCAACAGCAATTCGGGCGATGGTGAGCCAGCCGCAAATTTGTCGAGATACTGCCGGGCCAGATCCAGCCTTCCCAAGTCGACCATCAGCAGCACGACGGAAAATTCCTCCGCCGGAGTCTGGGGAGGAAGAAGAAGTGGATTTGATTCATCCAGCCGATCGGCTTTGGGGGCCGCAGCCCCGTCGGCATCCTGAGCGAAGGCGCGTGCCGCACTGACCGAGGCCAGGCACACAACAAAGGTCAGCAGCAGACACCGCACTGCGAAAGACATCGGCAGTAGCTCCGGACAACCAGACAACCGCGAGACCCGCCCCTCCATGGATCGCCTCAAGAACCCGAGTGCCAGACACTCGTCACATGTTCCGCCGATGGTACGGTTCCAGAGAAGGGGCTGGCAATGCACTGTTTCCGCCGAATCTCGCCATTTGGTCGGCATCTTCGTCGGATCCAGTTTCATGGCGCCCGCATTCCTCTCGGGTGATCGGTCGAATGGGCCGGACTCCTCTCGCACCGCCCGGACGGTGGGCGACATGTCGCCCAGATGCCGTTCGCGGTGACGGTTGTAACGATGACTCCAAGAACGACGGTTTCGCCGGTTTTAGCTGTTCTTGAGGCCGACAGCCCTTGGCAACGATCCATGAGTCATCAGGATTTGTCGCCTGCCGCCCTTCGAATTGCCTGGCCAGAACGGCAATTCGAACGTCAACGCGTTAGATTTTCTCTTCGCGCGATCCGGCTTCGTCTTAGCCAACAACCTGACGAAAGCTGAATTCATGGCATCTTCGACGTACCTCCCGATGAATGGAACCGGCTCTCCGCATGGAACGCGATCCAACCACACCGGGCCTCGCTCCAGAGATCGCCCCGGCCGGTCGACATGCAGCGATCGGCTTCATCCTGATGACGCTGCTGCTCGACATCCTCGGGATCGGTCTGATTATTCCGGTTTTGCCGGATCTGGTGGAACTGTTGGCGGGGGGCGACGACAGCCTCACCTCGCTCTGGTACGGCGGTCTCATCACAGCCTATGCCCTGATGCAGTTCCTGTTCGCGCCGCCCATCGGGGCACTCTCGGATCGATACGGCCGTAGACCAGTGCTGTTGGTGAGCATCGCGGTCCTGGGCCTCGACTTCTTACTCACGGCAATGGCACCCAACCTCTGGTGGCTGCTCGGCGCGCGGATCCTCTCGGGAATGACGGCGGCCAACATCACGGCCGCCAACGCCTACATCGCCGACATCAGCGACGACACGACCCGCGTGCGGAACTTCGGCCTCGCAGGAGCGATGTTCGGCCTGGGCTTCGTGCTGGGGCCGGTATTGGGCGGGATCGCGGGGCTGTATAGCCCGCGGCTGCCGTTCCTGCTGGCGGCAGGGCTTTCGGCGATCAACTTCCTCTACGGTTGGCTGGTCCTGCCAGAGTCCTTGCCGGTCGAGAAAAGACATTGGCCCAGCCTTGTCTCGCTGCTCCCAGGCAAAGCACTGCAAGTCCTGCAAGGTGACAGGGTCATCTTCGGACTGTCGATCGCCTTCTTCTGCACCAGCTTCGCTGAAATGACACTCCGCTCGACATGGATCCTGTTCACAAAGGAAAACTTCCACTGGAACACAATCCAGAACGGCATCGCCCTGTCGTTCGTGGGGGTGATGACGGCTCTGGTTCAAGCCACGCTGCTGCGTCCCGTGTCATCTCGCATCGGCGAACGCGCCACTTTGATCGCCGGATTGGTGATCTCGATCGGTGCTTACTTGTGCTACGCCTTCGCCACGGAGGGCTGGATGATGTACGCGATCATCGCCTTCGGTGCGTTCGGTGGCATGGCCGGGCCGGCGGCTCAATCGATCGTGGCCAAACGCGTGGATGCCGGCGAACAGGGACGCGTCCAGGGAGCACTCGCCAGCATCTCCAGCCTGACGGCCATCATCGCTCCCCCCATCGCCACCGGAGCCTTCTGGCTCTTCACCACCTCGGGACTGGCACCCCACTTTCCGGGCGTCTCATTCTTGATCGCGGCAATCATGGTGATCGCGGCGACAGTCATTGCCACAGGAGCCACGCGAGTGATCGCTCGGGCATCTCCCCAGGGCGGGAAGAGTGTTGCGTGGGCGTCACCATTGGAGGATCTTGACTGAAGTTCGATCGACGGGAATCTTCCGTCGGTAGACCTTCCGACATCCGGCAGTTCATCATTGATCACTTCGCTGTCCAGGATGTCAGCCCCACGCCGCCTGATGGGGCACAATTTCCCCAAGAGAGTTCTTCCCATGCCATCTCACTTGTATCTCGCGATCCGATGGGTGCTGCTTTCCAGCTTCGCGTTGATCATCGCCCGGGAGACGATTGCCGAGGAGCGAGTCACCGGGCCGTGGGAGGTGGAGCAACTCCACAAAGCGCCGGAGTTCACATGGGAAAAGGGCGGGGGGCTGGTTCGGTCACTGTTGTACGCGGGCGAAAACCACCGGGGACGAGGCACACGCGTCTTCGCCTACTACGCCTCACCCGCCACTTTGAATGGGGACTCCCAGGGCGAAAATGTCATCCACAAGAAGTATCCGGGAGTTGTTCTCGTCCACGGAGGCGGGGGAACGGCGTTTCGACAGTGGGCCGAATTGTGGGCCAAGCGGGGCTATGCCGCGATCGCCATGGATCTGGCCGGACATCGACCGCTGGAAGGAAAGCCATCACGCGAGCCACTTCCCGACGGCGGCCCCGATCAATCGGATCTCACGAAGTTCGGGCATCTGGATGAGCTGGTGACGGAACACTGGCCCTACCACGCCGTGGCCAATGTGATACGCGGACACTCGCTGCTGAGAAGCTTCCCGGAAGTCGATGCCGATAAGACCGCAGTGACCGGGATCTCCTGGGGTGGGTACCTCACCTGCATCGTGGCTTCGTTGGACGACCGCTTCAAAGCGGCCGTCCCGGTGTACGGCTGCGGATTTCTCCATGAGAACAGCTATTGGGTCGCTCCGAATTTCGAGAAGATGACACCCGCGAATCGTGAACGCTGGGTCACACTCTACGACCCGTCCCGGTATCTCGGGCAGTGCCGCGTGCCGATCCTGTTTGTCAATGGCACCAACGACTTCGCCTATCCGTTGGATAGCTATATGAAGTCCTATCAGCTCGTTCCCGGAGAGAAGAACATCCGGGTCACTGTCAACATGCCGCATGGCCACGAGGCGGGCTGGGAGCCTTTAGAAATCGGAGCGTTCATCGATCAGCATCTCTTGGGGACGTCTCCTTTGCCGAAGATCACCAATGTTCGACTCGAAGAAAACGGGGATGTCATCGCCGAGATCCTCCCGCCCGACGGTCGCTATCGAACCAACCTGGCATTCACCAAGGAAACCGGGCCCATCAACCAGAGGAAATGGACATCTGCCGAGGCCACTTCCGACTCGTCGACCATTCGCATCCCGCGACCGCCCCAAGAGACTACAGCATGGTTTCTCAACGTGACGGACGCACATGGATGGACAACCAGCAGTGAGGTGCGAATTTCGCCGAAATCAGACGATCGCACCGATCGATGAACAGAGACATTTGAAACGGCGATCTCAAGTTTACGGACGGCATGTCTCGCGACTCCACTATTTCGGTCTTTACCGAATCAGCGAAATATTGGCATAGATGATATGAAGCCGCGACAGGACTAAAGTCCCGCCGCGGCTTCATATCTTTTGCTGGACTCCAGGACTTGCGAGAACTAATCGAAGTCGACTTCGGCGGCGATGAGGTCGGCGTAGGTTTCGCGGCGGCGGATGACTTGGACGTGGCCGCCATCGACCAGTAGCTCCACAGCGCGGGGGCGAGAGTTGTAGTTGCTGCTCATCGAGGTGCCGTAGGCTCCGGCGCTGAAGATCGAGATCAGGTCGCCACGCTTCACCGGTGGCAGGGCGCGACCTTTGGCGAAGTAATCGCCCGACTCGCAAACCGGCCCCACCACGTCACAGGCTTCGCAGCCTTCGATTTCGCCTTCGTAGTTGGCAGGCTCGCCCGTGGACTTCACCGGCCAGATCTTGTGGAAGGCATCGTACATGGCGGGGCGCATGAGGTCGTTCATGGCAGCATCCTGGATGACGAACAGTTTGCCCCCTTCACGCTTGGTGTAGACGACTTCGCTGACGAGAATCCCGGAATTCCCGGTGATGAAGCGGCCCGGCTCCAGCGCCAGTTGCACGCCCATTTCCTGCACGGCGGGGACGATCACCTTGGCGTAGTCGCTCGCGGGAAGACCTTCGTTGCCGCGATAGCTGATACCGAAGCCGCCACCGAGATTGACCCAGCCGATTTCGTGGCCCCGCGAACGGAGGTCGCGGGTGATGTCGACGGCCTTCTTCGCGGCCAACTCGTACGGTTCGGTGGTGAGAATCGGCGAGCCGAGATGCATATGGATGCCAACGAGCTTAAGACGCGCGTTGCCGAGGACTTTGTCGGCGAGCTCAAACACCCGCTCGATATCCATGCCGAATTTGTTCCCCTTCTTGCCGGTGGTGGTCTTGGCGTGGGTCTTGGCGTCGATATCGGGATTGAGACGCAGAGCCACAGGGGCGACCACGCCCATTTTCTCGGCCACAGCGGCGATCGCGTCGAGTTCCGGTTCACTCTCGACATCGAACATGAGGATCTGGTTTTCCAGGGCGAACTGGATTTCGGCGTCGGTCTTGCCGACACCCGCGAACACGACCTTCGCCGTATCGGCACCGGCCTGCTTGACGCGGTAAAGCTCGCCGCCGGAGACCACATCGAAACTGCTCCCCGCATCACGCATCACTTTAAGGATGCCGAGATTCGAGTTGGCCTTCACCGAGTAGCAAATGACCGGCTGAACGGCGGCGAAGGCCTCTTGAACCTGCTTGAGCTGGTAGAGGAGCATCGCCTTGGAGTAGATCCAGCAAGGCGTGCCAAACTCGCGGGCCAGCCGGGAGACGGGGATCTCTTCGCAGAACAATTCGCCATCACGGTAGATGAATGGAGTCATCGGGAGGTCACTTGTGTTGGAACAATGGTGTAGTGATTTGTAGGGTCCGCTGTGCGGACCATGTTGAGTATCTCTGTTGATCCCGTCGGGGCGGTGCCTCTGCTTACCGTAGAAATGAGCAGATCGACGGCCCGTGGCTCATCCAATATGGTCTGCGGAGCGGACCCTACGGGAGGCATTTTCTACTTGGCGTGTTTGGCGAGGAGTTCGGCGATCTGGATGGCGTTGGTGGCGGCTCCCTTGCGGAGGTTGTCGCTCACGCACCAGAACGCGAGGCCGTTGGGGCTCGACAAGTCTTTACGGATGCGGCCAATGAAGACCTGATCGCTACCCGTGCAGGTGTGGGGCATGGGATAGCCGCCGTGCTCGGGAGAATCGACTACGGTGATGCCGGGGAAGTTGCTGAAGAGTTCCTTCGCCTTTTCCACGGAGATCGGCCGCTCGGTCTCCACCAGAATGGTTTCGCTGTGGCAATTCGCCACGGGAATCCGCACGCAAGTGGGACAGACCTGGATCGATTCGTCACCCATGATCTTGCGGGTCTCGTAGACCATTTTGAGCTCTTCGCTCGTGTAGCCGTTGTCCTTGAAGCCGCCGATCTGGGGGATTGCGTTGAAGGCGATGGGTGACTTGAACGCCTTTTGCGTGAACTTTTCGTGCTCGAGCGTGGCCCGGGTGGCACCGATCAGATCGTCGATCCCTTGCACGCCGGCACCGCTGACGGCTTGATAGGTGCTGACGACCACTCGCATGACCTTAGCATAGTCGTGCAGCGGCTTGAGGGCGACGACCATCTGAGTGGTTGAGCAGTTGGGGCTGGCGATCATCCCCCGGGCATTGAGCGCGGCTTCGGGATTTACCTCGGGAATGACCAGGGCGACATCGGGATTCATCCGGAAATAGCCGGATTCATCGATCACTTTGCACCCTGCGGCCAGCGCGGCGGGGAGGAACTCGGCGGCGACTTCATCGGGCGTGGTGGCGATCACCAGATCGACGCCCTGGAACGCGGCCGGTTCGAGAAGTTCGATCGCGTAGTCCTTCCCTTTGAACGGAATCTTCGTCCCCACGCTGCGGGCCGAGGCCAGGAACTTGTAATTCCGGGCGAGATCGGGACGCTCCTCCAGGAGCTGAATCATGATCCGACCCACGGCACCCGTGGCGCCGACCAATGCAAGCGTGCCAAACACGACGATATCCTTCGACTCGAAGACAACAAAACAGGGTCGTGAACAGAAGCGGCCGATTCGGCCATTTCTCTGCAAAACTTCCACCAACCATGGGACTATAACCAGTCGCTGATCCGTTGCCGAGTGCCGCCATTGTTCCCGAGCCAGGATGTCCGCCTGAATCGTGGAACCTGACGACTTGCCGGTTCCCAGCCCTAGGGCAAATTTTGCAGGCATTCGGTTTCGTGATGGAACTGGTTCGCGATGGAACTGGCGATGCCCCAAGTGATGGCTTGAGAACAACTTTTGGCAACCCGCCGCACGGTCGCGATGTCCGGCCCCCGTCGTCTATGATGCCGAGGGAATGAAATGGGACGGGCGTTTTTTTGCTTCAGAACGAGAGATCGCAATGCGTGTGTTGGTGATTGGTCAGGGGGGGCGGGAACACGCTCTGGTTTATCAGCTCAAACGATCTCCTTCCGTGACCGAGGTGTTCTGCGCACCGGGAAATCCCGGCACAGGGGTCGACGCGACGAACGTCGTCATCCAAGCGACGGACACCGCGAAACTCGTCGAGTTCGCCCTCAAGAACAAAATCGACCTGACCGTCGTGGGGCCGGAAATCCCCTTGGTGAACGGGTTGGTCGACGAATTCCTCAAGAACGATCTCAAAATCTTCGGCCCCACCAAGAAGGCGGCCGAGCTCGAGGGGAGCAAAAAGTTCGCGAAGGAACTGATGAAAAAGGCGGGCGTGCCGACGGCCGAATTTCGCGTCTTCACCAACGCGGCGGAAGCGATTTCGTACATCGACGAACGCAAGGAAGAACATTGCGTGGTGAAGGCCGACGGCCTCGCCGCCGGCAAGGGAGTGGTGGTTTGCTCCTCGAAAGTGGAGGCCCGCGAAGTCGTCAAGAAGATGCTGCTTCAAAAGCAGTTCGGCCCCGCCAGCCAGCAGATCGTGATCGAAGACTGCCTGATCGGTGAAGAGGCGAGCATCCTGGCCCTCGTCGACGGTTCCACGATCGTGCCGCTGGAATCGGCCCAGGATCACAAAGCCGCCCACGACGGCGACACCGGCCCCAACACGGGCGGCATGGGGGCCTATAGCCCGGCTCCCATCGTCACCTCCGAATTGACGGACATCGTCGTCGAAAAGGTGCTGGTGCCCATCGTCCACGAAATGAAGCGGGAAGGCCGTCCCTTCCGGGGCTGCCTGTATGCTGGCATCATGGTGACGGCCCAGGGGCCGCGCGTCCTCGAATTCAACGTCCGCTTCGGCGATCCCGAGACGCAGGCCGTCCTGATGCGGCTCAAAAGCGACTTGGGACTGGTGCTCATGGCTTGTGCCGCGGGCAAGCTGGGCGATCTCGAGCCGCTGGAATGGGATGACAGGCCGTCGGTCTGTGTGGTGATGGCCGCCGAGGGCTACCCCGGCGACTATGCCAAAAACAAGCCGATCCGAGGCCTGGACGAAGCGGGAGCGCTGCCAGATGTGAAAGTCTTCCATGCTGGCACAAAGATCAGCGGCGAACAAGTCCTCACCGACGGCGGCCGCGTCTTGGGTGTGACGGCATTGGGCGACGACCTGTCGCAGGCCAAACTCCACGCCTATCAGGCGGTGAAATGCATCCGTTGGGACGGTGCCTGGTGCCGCAAGGACATTTCGGACAAGGCGAATCGGAAGGCGGGGAAGTAAGGCCGTCACATCGACGAAAGCCACGAAGAGATCGATGTCGCTAAAGCACATCGATCTCTTCGTTTTCCCACAAGGCTGTTGACGTGGCCCCCGCGCTCCTTTTAGGGTCGATGCGTCGAAGGTGATGACGCGCTCACGCATCACTCGGTGTGCGATTGCCTGGCTGATCGTCCGTCCCGCTGGCAGTGCTTCTCATGGAGGGCATTTGCTCGGGTCGCGGCGTTTGCCCTTCACTTCCCGAATTCAAGGATGTCCCGCCTTCATGATGCCTGCCATTTCGTTTCTCTTGCCGTCTGTTCCGCGTTTCTTCGGTTCTATCCTCCCTGGCCATTCACCACGGCGAAGGCTTGCCGCTCTCGGCTATTTGATTGCTGTGAGCTTGGTCTGGGGGTCGGTTGCCGGATCATTGCCAGCGTTTGCTGCGGATGCGCCGGCGACGGCGAATTCCTCGCCGCTGGGGGCGGATCCGTTCCAGCAGATCGACAGTTTGCTCCCCACGCCGACCGAATCGCGGCTGGCTTCCGGGGCGCCGGGGCCGGATTACTGGCAGCAGCGGGCCAGCTACAAGATCGACGCGACCCTCGACGAGGACAAGCGGCGGCTCAAGGGGGTGGAACGCATCCATTACGAGAACCACTCGCCCCACACGCTCACTTACCTGTGGCTGCAACTGCAGCCCAGCACCTACACCCCGGATTCACCGGCGACCCTCACCCGCACCTGGAGCGATACCGGAAGTGTGGCCATCGGGGATCTGCAAAAGGCACTCGTTCCCGAGACGTTCGACGGGGGGATGAAGATCTCCGCCGTGAAGGATGCCGCCGGGCAGCCGCTCAAGCATCTGGTCAACCAGGGATTTCTCAAAGTGCTGCTGGCCGCCCCGCTGGGGCCCAAGCAAACCGTCGATTTCGAGGTCAGCTGGGAATACGCCATCAACGATATCAAGCTGATGCCCGGACGATCGGGCTACGAACTGCTCGACGACGGCAACGCCATCTTCGGCATGGCGTACTGGTATCCCCGGCTGTGCGCCTATACCGATTACGGCGGCTGGCGGGTCAAGCAGTTCATCGGCCGGGGCGAATTCACGGTCGAGTTCGGCGACTACGATGTGACCCTGCATGTGCCCGCCGATCATGCGCTGGCGGCCACGGGTGAACTCGTCAACGCGGACAAGGTGTTGACCGCGGAGCAGAGGGAACTGCTCAAGAAATCGGATACCGCCGACGCGCCGGTCTTCATCGTCACGAAGGACGAGGCTGAGGAGAAGCGGAAGGTCAAGACGTTCGCCGAGATGAAAGCCTGGCGGTTCAGGGCGACGAACGTGCGCGATTTCGCCTTCGCGACCTCCCGGACGTTCGTGGCCGATGCCTGGGGTGTGCCGCTCGACGGGCGGATCGTCCGCTGCATGTCGCTCTATCCCAAAGAGGGGATGCCACTGTGGGACAAGTACGCTACGCACTCGGTCGCCCAGGCGATCGAAGTCTATTCCGACGTGACGGGGATTCCCTATCCGTGGCCGCATTGCACGGCGGTGATGGGGATCGTCAGCGGCGGGATGGAATACCCCATGATCAACTTCAACTCCCCCAAGCCCGAGAAGGACGGCACCTATTCTGAAGCCGTCAAGAACCGGCTGATTTCCGTGATCATCCACGAGACCGGGCACAACTGGTTCCCGATGATCATCAACAACGACGAACGGCACTGGATGTGGCTGGACGAAGGCTTCAACCAGTTCGTGCAGGGCTACGCCGAGAGGGCCTGGAAGCGCCGCATGGGGAAGACGGGCGAACCCTCGCGGATCGCCGAATACCTGCTCAACCCGGCCCATCAGCCGATCATGACGCAGCCGGACAACCTCAAGGATGTGGGGCGCAACGCGTACGCCAAGACTTCGGTCGGGCTGACGATGCTGCGGGAGACGATTCTGGGACGCGAAGTGTTCGATGTCGCCTTCAAGGAGTATTGCCGCCGCTGGGCTTTCAAGCGGCCCGAGCCGGCCGACTTCTTCCGCACCATGGAAGATGCCACCGGCGTGGACCTCGACTGGTTCTGGCGGGGCTGGTTCTTCTCGACCTCGATGAACGATGTGGAGTTGGTGTCCGTGAGTCGCCGGTTGCTCCAGACGGGGGATCCCGCGAAGGACAAGGAGCGCGACGACCGGAAGGAAGCCAAGCTGCCGCCGAGCTTGGCCGACGAGCGGGATGCCCAGTTGCCGCAGCGCGTCGAGAAGTACGAGATGCTCAAGGACTTCTACGACACGTACGATCCGCATGCCGTCACCGAGAAGAAGCAGGATCGGTTCCAGAAGTTCATGGAGCGTCTGACGCCGGAAGAAAAGGCCGTGCTGGCCAGCAGCCAATTGCTGTACGAGGTGAAGGTGAAGAACAACGGCGAGCTGCCGATGCCGCTGATTCTCCAGTTGGAGTTCGACGACGGCTCGAAGGAATTGCGTCGGTATCCGGCCGAAATCTGGCGTTTGGATGGCTCGGAGCTTTCCAAGCTGCTGATCACGGCCAAGCCGCTGAAGTCAGTCATGGTCGACCCGCACAACGAGACGGCCGACACGAACTATGCCAACAACCGCTTCCCACGTGTGATCACGGAAACCGATCTGACGATCACCAAGCCGGGGTCGGGGGAAGGGCGTGCGACGCCGCGTCCCGGAACGCCCAATACGCCCGCCAATGCTCCGCCGGGGAACGAATCGACGAACCCCATGCGGGAACATCGTGAGGAACTTCGCCGCAAGGAACAGGCGGCGAAGAAGGGGGAGAAGAAGCCGGAGGCTGGCGAGGAAAAGAAGGACGAGCAGTAGCCGGTAGTGGCACCGGGTAGGAATTGGCGGCCCGCGCATCGAGTCGTGATAGGGTAGAGAGACTTCGTTTGGGCGCGCCTTGCGGGTGGGATTCATTTCCCATCCGTGAATCCGGACAGAAGTCTCATGCTACGCGGCTCGGTCTGGGCCGCCAGTCCGCCACGCGGCGCTCTGCGCCGT
>PNLE01000014.1 GCA_013822855.1 Planctomyces sp. | reverse complement strand
TGTAGGAGCCGCTATAGGCCCGGATCAACTGCGTGATCGCCACGGGCACCCCCAGGACGAACAGAAAATTCCCCGCGAGCATCTTCCACGCGTCCTTGCGCATGCAGGCCCGGCAGCACCATTTCTCGTTCGTCCAGAAGCCGTAGACGACCAGCAGAAAGTAGAAGTAGAAGATCGTGAACTTCTGCGGATGCGAGAACATACCGCACTCGTCGCAGAGGCGGAATTCCTTCTCGTTGGCGGGAGGCTCGGCGCTGGCGGCCACCGTGGTCAACGCTTCGCAGAAGGGGCAGAAGAGCTGCGGCGTGACCGGGAGATCCGAAAGGATGATCGTCGCCGTGCAGTGCGGGCAGGTCGCATCGCGATAGCTGCTCCCGCGACCTGCCGCCACCAGCTGTTCCCGATGCACCTTCGCCCAATGGGCGCTGCGGGCGATATCCACCGCCTGCTTGAGTTGGGCGGCCACACCTTTCGAGCTGAGAATCAGGATGAACTGGACGACTTCGCCCTCATCCCGGATCCCCGTGAGCACCATCCTGTTCTGCCGCCGCACGACATTCAGCAGCCCGGCGATGACCAGCGACTCCTTGTCGAGCTGCAGCGCCTGGCCGTCAAAACTCCCCTTGAGCGAGAAGACGCTGGTGGCGTTGCCGTTCTGATCGCTGAACTGGAATTTGAACTTGAACGGTTGATCGATCGTCGGCTGCATGACCACACCTCGAAGCCGGAATACCCGTGAAGCCCACCGCCGGTCGTCCCCCGGCGAATCATCGCACCCGCGACATTACCGCCCGCCAGTGGTTGGGAGAAGAGCCTTGCGGTGACGTGGGTGGGGGATCCTTGAAATCGCACCCCTCCTCCACCTTGTGCGATGAAGTTCGACAATCTCCAGTCTTGAGGTCACTGAAATCCGTGTGTCGCATCAAGAGGACAATTACAGCAACAATACATCCACCAATTGACACTCAAGGCTCGAATGATGCGCCGTCCAAAATCTCTTTTGCCTTCAAGGGGCAAGCTTGCCAGTAAGACCAAACAAACACTTTATCCAGCTTCGCAAGCGACGCCGTATCCCCCGAACGACAATATATGTCACGAAGCTTTTCGTACGCTGGAGCGTAGTTTCCACAGTCTTGAATCGAGGACTGCCACGCCTTTGCACTCAAGCGGCTCTCACCCATTCTCTCACATGCCATTCCATAATTGTATTTGATACCACTAGACACTTTAACAAAACTGAGAATGTCTCTATATAGATTGGCCGCAATCGCATATCGCCCCGTCTTAAACGCATGGTTTGCCTTATCGAGATCACGGAAACCTATGTTTTTGTCCGCACCAAAGTAACAGTCGAATAGGTTCGCTAAAGCCACGGGGATCCCAATAAATCCGAGAATATTGGCAAAGAGTTCCAGCCAAGCCGTTTTTCTCATGCAGACGCGGCAACAGGCTTTCTGCCAGCTGCTGCTCCAGAAAAGAAAAAAGAGTGTATTGAAGAAGAATAGTGACATGGTTTGAATTCTTGCAAAACATCCACATTCATCACAGATTCTGTAGCGATCTTCTTCGAGAATGGCTGAGCCTTCGTGGGCGAGAATCGATGTTGTCACACAGTAAGGGCAATAGATCTCTGGTGTTTCTGGGATCCCTGCCAGCAAAATCGTTGAATGGCAACAACGGCAAACTGCATCGAATCGCCTAGAAATCGTCTTGGATTCGTCTAAGGATTCAAGATAGACCTCGACGCAATGGGAGCTGCGTGAATTGTCAATCCACCTTTTAAGTCGCGACACGGTGTGTGGCGTGTCGCACTTGAGCATCGCACCGCTGAAGTCATCCTCAGGATCGTCAACAAAAATGACGAGCGAGGAATCATGGGAGATGGCATGGAGGATGGATTCGATTCCCACCTGTCCAATACCGAGATCGAGAATTCGGCCGTTAAATCGGCCGTGAAGGCGTTCCGAAATATTGCGGCCTTCAATATCGACGAAGTTAAAAACGAATTCTATAGGAGTTCTATTCATTGAATTCTCAGACGGCATCCCGATCATTTTGACGCGCAGGACTCAGGGCGTTGAGCTTGGCATAAGTTTTCCACACATCACTACAGCCCTGATATACTTTACTGCAACACATGCAATGAGAAAAGAGCGTAGCATTCGATCTGAATGCAGTTTGGGGATCTCTCACCGCACGCATCACGCCGTGCGGCTGTGGCCGGGGGTGGCGGGGAGGCGGCTGCGGATCTTTTGGAGGATCTGCCGCAGGGTCGGCGTGCCCGGGAGGAGTTCTTCCAGCTTCGCGCAGCCGTGCGAGACCGTCGTGTGGTTGCGGTCGCCGAAGAAGCGGCCGATCTCCTCGAGCGTCGACTGCGTCATCTGCCGGGCCAATAGCATCGCGCAGTGGCGGGGGAGCACGACCGACTGATGCCGCGACTTGCTCTGCAGCGCTTCCAGCGAGACGCCGAACTCCTCCGCGACTTGCGTGGCCACCTGTTCGACAGTGATCACCTGGGTGAGCAGATCCCCCTGCAAAAAACGTTTGACGAAGAACGCATCCGCCGTCGCCTGTTCCCGCCGGGCCATCACTTCAATCTGCTGGATGGCTTGCGAGAGCCGCGCCGGCGAACCTGGCAGATTCTCGGCCAGCTCCAAAGCGGCCGCCTCGCTCAGTGCGAGATGCTTCTGATGGGCGAAGTGAAGTGCCAATTGACGCCGGCTTTCGATCCCTGGCCATTTGAGCGGCGTGCACAATCCCCCATGGCAACGGTTGACCAGCCGGCCCGTCACGCCGCGCAGCTCGCCCGGTGCCTTCTCGCTGATCAGCAGGACATGCCCACCCGTCTCGGCCATCAGATCCAGGACGGCGAGGAGCTGCTGCTGCTGGTCCGCCCGGTCTTGAAGTTCGTCGAGCTGATCCAGCACGAGCACATCGATAGACCGCAAGGCACTCTGCGCTTCCAGCGAAGCCCGCTGCTCGGCGGCCTCGACGAGGAACGTGGTGAACTCCTGGGCGCGGACGAACAGCAGTTTCCCTCGCGAGAGACGCTTGGCGGCTTCACGGGCGGCTTGCCGGCAGAGATGGGTCTTCCCACCGCCGGTCGGCCCGTGGACCACCGTGATCTTCGGCCCGTGAATCCCCGCGGAGCCCAGGGGCTCGGCAATCCGCATCGCCGCCGTATAGGCGAAATGGTTCTCCGGAAGCACCAAAAACGGCTCCGAGGAAACCAGTGCGGATTGGCTGCGCGCCAACAGTCCGGCGAGCATGTTGCGGGTCCGACATCACTGCGGACAAGCGGGGGGGCCTGGCAAACATCCTTTTGCCTCATCTCATCCGTGTGGCAAGCCCGCGCGATCGCTGAAGACTCCGTCCCCAACCAGCCGCACAACTTGCCCGACGGGAAAAGCTTTCCTGGCTTCCCCCAACGCGAAGATCGTCTCACGAGTCGGGATCCCACAACTCAAACGGCCCCATTCGGCTGATGAACAGCGAGGGGCGCGAGAATCTCCCGATTGTAGCGATTCCGCCACCGGAAAATCGCTCCTTGAACAACAGATCGCTCCCGGCGACTCAGGATTTTCCCCGGAACGGGCGACAAATTTCAACTTGGCACTCAACGAAAAAACTCCCGGCGGCCAGTTGGCGACCGGGAGCATTCCCTTGGCGATGTGCGGGATGCGGGTGCTTCGCGATTCATACGGGATGTAGGCAGCAAACCCTACTTGCCCGACGGTTCGGCCGTTTCGATGCTGAACGAGCCATACCACATGACGGCTTCCTTCAGCGGGACACGGAACTTGCCGTTCGTTGTGGTGTAGCCGTGCTCCAGGCCATCCGGCCCCTTGGGGGTGAACTTGTGGCCGAAAGGATTCCAGAAGAGGACCGTATCCGTCGCCTCGTCGTATTCCAAAACGCCATAGGAATGGTTGTAGTAAATCCCTTTGACCAAAGCTTGCTTCCCCTTGGGTCCACAGCCCCCCACGATCAACCGCTTCTCGGCGAAGGCGGCCTTGAGGTCGTCTCGGAGGGGTTGCAGGTCTTCGGCACTGGCACCATTCGCATCCTTCTCCTGGCGGTAGTCTTCGCAGCCGTGGCGACGGACTTTGTGGCCGGTGAGGATTTCCAACGGAACATTGGGCGTCCCCCCGACGCCGATCAGACTGAGCGGGGTGACATGGGTCGTCTTCTTCTCCTGGGCCCGCTCGAGCATGACGGTGCCCACCGCCTTCTCGTAGGCGTTGGTCCAGCAGCCAGTGTTCTTCGATGTGGCACCGATGATGACTTCGCCATCGGTGGGAGCCTCCAGTTCAAACTGGCGACCACTCCCGAGTGTCACCAGCACCTTGCCGCTGGGTTGCATCCGCATCATGTTCATCAGCCGCTGGGGATCACAGTAAGCGCAGGTACCCATGCTGACGATCAGGAAGCAGTCGCCCAGACGCCCCTGGCTGATCGATTCCAGCCTGGGCGGGCCATCGGCGAAGAGATCGCGGTTGGTCTCGCGAATCTTCTTCAAGCCCGTCTCATACATCGATTCGTACTTGGGTTGCGGCATGTCCTTGGTGGAGGGGGTCACCACCCCGCCGGCGATCTTCTCCAGCGAGAGGGGCGGGAGTGATTTATCGCCCCGCACCGCTCGTCGGAGGGAAGCCGCCGCTGCCGCCGATTCCCCTTTGACACCCGGGTTATGAACAGCCAGTTCAATCTCGGGAAGGGAAAGGTCGCCACTCTGGTCGAGATCCCACTGGCCGAAGTTCTTCCTCACCTGCCCATAGAACGGGCTGGCCGCCAGCTTGCTCTTCGCTTCGCTGGAAAGGACTTCGCCTTTGCTGGAATTGGCGCCGGCCTGATTTTTGGCTCCATCCGCCGCCCCGGCACCCGAAACGCCAAAGACGCTCCAGACGAGGGGCAGCAGAAGTGCCCCTGCTGCAGCCAGCGGGCGGGAAAATCGGCGGCCTGAGCGTGGGTTCATCGAGATCACGGGGATGTCGGACTTTCCACCAGCCGACGCAACACTTTTCAGCAAGGACTGCCGTGAATGCATGAGAACCTCGTGGGAAAACCTGTTGACGTGACAAATTATCAAAGCAGCAAGGGATATGCCAAACGGGGATCAAATGGGATTCGCTGGGGCTTAGAGGGGGTGCGGAGTGCTCGGGATGAGTTGCTGGCCTTCTCCAAGTTGGACTGAAGTAACTGCAGATTTCACTTCTTATTAAATCCCCTCCTGCAACCGTCGGCTGGATCGCTCTTCCGCACGCTGCACCCTGAACTCCCATTGACGCGTTGCCCGCTGTTCATGATAAGTCGGCGAGAATCCCTCTGTTCCGCTGAACATCACTTCCCGACATCGAAGCTGCTCCCATGGCCGCGCATCCTCCGTCCGCCGATGCCAAAGGTCATGACGGCAAAGGTCACGGCGGGAAGCACGCCCCTTCGCCGAGCGGCAAGATCCTTGGCCTGCCACGGCGACTGGCGTTCCTCGGCGGTGGCTTGACTGTCGGGATCTTCCTCCTGGCAGGAATCTTCTGGTGGCTCTTTCCCGGTGAATCGACCGAATCCAAATCGCTCGCCGAAGCGGTCGCACTCCTCGAAACCGGTGAGTTCGACAAGGCCACCGAGCTCATCACGCCGCTGGCCGAAGCCCAGTTCAACGACCCGAAGTTCCCCGGCGGCATGGCTTATGCGCAGGGCGTCCTGGGCTACCACGAAGCCCGCAATTCCGAAAAGGAGATGGAGCTTCCCCGGCTGGCGGCGGCCATCGCCTTCCTCCGCGACGCCCAGGCCCGTGAGCCCGCCATCGTCAAACGACCCACCTGGCAGCAGGCCATGGCTCAATGTCTCTATCGCACCGGCGGGATCGAAGAGGCCCGCAAGTGGTTCGTCCCCCTCTCCGTCACACCCGGCCCCTATCGTGCGGCCAGTATCGATACCCTCTGCGCCCTCGACCTGTCACTGATCGACATCAACCGCATCACGCCACCCCCCATCACCGAACCGGTTGCCAAGCCAGCCGCCACCAGCGAAGCACACGCTCCCGACACGCACGCCAAAGAAGGGCATGACAAAGCCGGACACGGGGATTCTCAACACGGGGATTCTCAAGACGATTCCCATGGTAAGGGCGGTCATGGGGGAGGACATGGAGGTGGTCACGGGTCGGAACCTGCCCAGCCGGAAGAACCGGTCGAACCGCCGTTCGTCGATCCCTTCGGCACGCTTCCCCTCCTCGAGGGGGATCTGAGACGACTGGCCGATCTGCTGGGCGACAGCACGTTGCCCCCCGCCGATCAGACCATGCTGCTTTTGCGGAAAGCCGATGTGCTCCTCGCCCTTGAGCGCACCGGGGAAGCCGAGGCCGCCCTGCAACTGGCGAGGCTCTCCGCGACCGATGCCGATGGTCTGGCGATCCAGGAAGCCCGCCTGGCGATGGCGAAACGCAAGTTCGACGACGCCGAAAAACTGTTGCGCCCCCTCACCGAAGGGAAGCGTCCGAACGCGCAGCATGTCCGCACGGCCTTGTACCTCTTGGCCCGGTGCGCGTTGGAGAAGTCGAATGCCGAGAAAACGCCCAACGAACAACTCGCACTTCGCGGCGAAGCGATGAAGCGCCTGCGAGATCTCCAGGTGCGGTTTGTCGGTACGGAGGAAGCGGTCGTCGGCATGCTCGACATGGCCGATGTCCACCGCTTGGAAGGGAACACCGAGCGGGCCATCGAGCTTTATTCGGGAGCCGTGCGCACCATTGTCCGTCTGGAGGATTACCACAATCGCTGGCTCAGCCAGACCGCCTTCCGCGACCGCATCCGCAGTGCGTGGCAAGCCTGGCTGGACGGTGGCAAGTACGCCGAAGCGCTGACCCTCGCCGAATCGCTCCCGCCGCTGTTTGATCGCGTCGAAACAGCGGAGATGGTGGCGAACACCACCCAGGCGTGGGCGCAAGCCCAGCAGGAGGAATACGACGGTCTTCCCGAGTCGCTCAAGCCGCAACGATCCGCCACGGTGCGCACCCGCTGGAAGGCGAGCGCCAAAGCCTGGTTCCAATTGGCTCAGGCCCGGAAGATGACCTTCCGCTACCCCGACGATCTCTGGGCCAGCTCGACCAATTCGATCCAGGCACGTGACTACGCCACCGCTCTCAGCCGTGTCGACGAGTACCTCGCCACGCTCCCCCGCGACATGCTGGCCACGGCGTTGGTCCGCAAAGCCGGCCTCTTGATGGATCTCGATCGGCTCGATGAAGCCATCCCCATCCTCGAATCGATCCGCGAGAAGTTTCCCGACGACCCCTCCTGCTACAAGGCCCAGGCTCGGCTGGCAATCGCCTTCACCGAGAAGAACGACCTGGGCCAGGCCGAGGCCCAGTGGCGGTCGATTCTCACCGCCGACAACCTCACACCCGACGCCGCCGAATGGAAGGAAGCCCTGCTCAGGCTCGGATCGTTGCTCGTCGATCGCGGCGTCCTGCTCCGCCAGGACTCGAACCGACCCGGCAAGAACGCCACACCTATACTCCCCGTCGCCACCAACGCGTCGATCACGACACAGTCCCCATTCCCTACCGAAACCGCAGGCACACCCCTTCCCGAAGCGGGCTTCGACGGAATCCGTGCCGTCCAGATCGAGGCTTCCTCCCGCCTCACCGAGTTCCTGGCCCGCTACCCGGAGGATCCCTCCCGCGTGCAGGCAATGTATCAGCTCTCCCGTTCCCAGCGCGAGCAGGCCCGCCTTATCCGCCGCCTGCTCGAAACCCCGCAGACCGAAGCCGTCAAACTGCGCCTCATCGAACAGCAGCACACCCTCGACGAACAGTCACTCGACAACCTCGTGGCACTGCGGTCGGTGCTGACCAAGCAATCGAGCCTCGATGCGTTGGATCCCCTGGGGGAGGCGATGCTGGCCACCACCGCCTTCGATGTCGCCCATCAGCTCTTCGAACTGCGGCGGGATAAAGAAGCCATCGCCGCCTACAACACCGCCATCAACCGCTACCGCGACAGCGTGCAGGTCCTTCCCGCCTTTCTGCAGATGGCGGAAGCCTACCGCCGCCTGGGCAAACCGGCCGAGGCCCGCAGCATGCTCGAACAAGGCCGCGTGATCCTCCGGCAGAAACAGATCCCCGACAGCGCCTTCGACAGCCTCGGCTCCAGCCTGACCCGCGCGGAATGGGAACTCTGGCTCGAAAAAATCAGCCAACTGGGGAGTTGAAGGGGGAGCGGAAAAGGGTGGAAGCGGAAAAGCGAAGAAGGAAAGAAGGGGAAAAGGAAAGAAGCCAGAGGGAGAGGAGCGAAGATTTCTTACCCCCTCGCCCATTCCGATGGGAGAGGGCCGGGGTGAGGGCGAGTCCCAACGTATGACGCATCTCAAAACGAGATGTTCCATCGCAAGTCACTTGAAAATACCATCACCTTTCCGCACACCCCTCTCCAAACTCCAAACTCCAAACTGACAACTGCCCCCTCCTTCACCTCAACCATCCCTCCCACACCTCCCTTGGAAACATCACAGGATCCTTCGCGATCTTTTCCCAAGCGAAGGTCTCGATCAATTCCCCGGGAGTGATCGGCGACGCTTCTTCTGCCAGTCCCAGGGATCGCGCTAGCCAGCCGATGACGCGCCGCGGATCGACACCCGCTTCCCGCAGAATCGAGAGCCGCGAGTCGCCGTGCCGCTTGGCGAGTCGCAGGCCGTCCGGCCCCTTCACCAATGGCACATGGGCGAAACCCGGGGCCTGCCAGCCCAGCGTCTGGTAGAGGGCCAATTGTCGGAACGTGCTGGGAATCAGATCATCGCCACGGACAACCTGCTCGATTCCCATGTCATGGTCGTCGACCACAACGGCCAACTGGTATGAAGGGGTCCCATCGGCCTTGGCGATGACGAAGTCGCCCAGTGTTCCGGGAAGACTGGCCACCTGCAGTCCCGCAATCGCATCCTGCCAGCCGATTGGTTCGCGGAATCCGGCCATCCGAAATCGCCAGCAATACGTCCCTTCCGGCAGGCTCGCCGCCTCACCGGCGAATCGCCCCGCACAAGTGCCGGGATAGACTGCCGGCTCATGGCCCGCATGGGGCGCGCTCGCCGCCTGACTCGCCTCCGAGCGACTGCAGGTGCAGGGATAAATCAGCTCCCGCGACTTTAGCTCGGCCAGCACGTCCCGATACCGGGCCAACCGCTGTGATTGAACAAAAGGGACCCCCGGTTCGTCGCCAGCTTCCATCGCAGCCCGAACACCTGGCCGGGGCGGCCCCTCGTCCCAATCCAACCCCAGCCACGCCAAATCATCGAGGGCCTGCGTCAACGCCCACAGCTTCACCCGCGGCGAATCGATGTCCTCGATCCGGCAGACCAGCGGCGATCGACTCGACCGCGCAGCCAGCCACGCCACCAGAAACGTCCGCGCGTTCCCCGGATGCTGAGCCCCCGTGGGCGAAGGTGCCAATCGACCCTTGGGCATCGTGTTTCAGTGCTCTCCAGTGGAGTTCGCGAGGAACACCCGTCGCGGGAATAGGTTGCTGCTGAAACCTCCCGAGTGTACCAGCCCTGCCAAGTGAATCGCCTGCCGGCAACGCACCGCGACGGCGGAGGCCCCGCGGCTGACGGCAACACAACCCCAATTCTCTCCAAAAACGGCGAAAATGTGGTCGCTCGTACATGTTGGCCTGCAAATTTCACTTTCGCTAAAACCAGTAAAGGCGGTAAGCTAGGTTCAACCGGCAGAAACTGCCGCCAGTGACCTTTACGGAAAGGATTCCGATGATGCTCTTCAGGCCCATGCGGTTTCTGCATGCCGCCGGCTTGATGCTTGAGCGGCCACTTCTCGAAACCGGCGAACTTGCGGGAGAAGCGGCAAGGACGGCGGCGCACGCCACGCTCTTCGCCTGGGAGCGGCTGGTTGATCTTGCTATCGCCAAGGATGTCGATTTCGTCCTCCTTTCCGGCGACACCTTCGACTCCCGCGAACCCTCCCTCGCCGCCGAAGTCGCCTTTCGACATGGAGCCGAACGCCTCGCGGCCAAGGAGATCGAGCTGATTGTCGCGCCGGGACAACTCGATCCCGCCTCGGCCTGGGCCGCGATCCCCTCCCTCCCCGAAAACGTGACCGTCTTCCGTCTCGCCGAAGATGCCACTGTCGATCTGACGGCCAACGGCCAGACTTACTGCTCCATCGCGCCGATCACTGATTCCGCCAGCGTCGATCCTCCCGAACTCGAGCGGCTGCGTTCGCGCGTTGCCAGGAAAGGCCAAGTCGAGCCGTTCGTCGTCGGGGTCATGTGCCATCGACTGCACAGCCGCACGTCGACGGAACCGAGCGCGACTCACGCCGCCCGCAAATATGTCTCGGTCCATTACCTCGCCCATGGAGGCCGCCAATCGCCCGAGCTGCTCCCCGTGACCGAAGGTCAGGTGCATGCCCCGCCCTTGCCGGTGCCGTTCCGCCGCCGGGATGTGATGACCGGAGCGACACTGGTGGAAGTCGATGGTTCGGGCCGAATTCAACTGCTTCACCAATCGCTTTCGCCGGTGCGGCGTTACCAGTTCACCATCGACCTCACGCCCGTCAAGACGCGCGGTGAGCTTGTCGAGAAGATGTTCGCCCTGGTGCAGGAGCAGCAGCCGCTGCCGCACGAATCGCTCTGCCTGGCCCATTGGACCTTCATGGGAACGAGCACCGTCCTGCAGGACCTCGCCAGTGATGAGGCCGTGAAGAACACGCTGCGTCATCTGGGGGATTGGACCGATCAACTCGAACGCGGCAAATGGCGGCACACCTGCTCGCCGAGGTACGGCAGCCACTCGGGCTGGCTTGGCAGCGAGAACTCGCTGGAAGCCGGTGCCCGGGAAGTCCTGGAACGGATCGAACCGACCGACGACGACACCTGGCAGCAATGGATGCTTAATCATCTCCCCGAGCACGATGATTTCTTCGCGGGCCTGTTGGCCAGCGTGGGCCCGCTCGACGACGAACGTATTGCCGGTCAGGCCCGACAGCTCTGCCACGAGTGGCTGAGCGATCCTTCGGACATGACCCTCGCCGGATCCTCTTCGCCGGATGTGAAGACACCGGGAGACGCCACACCGTGAAAATCTCGAATATCCATATCGACCGCTTCGGAGTCTGGGAAGACTTCGATCAGACCATCAAACCCAACGGCCTGACGGTCTTCTACGGCACCAACGGCACCGGCAAGACGACCCTCCTGCGGTTCCTCCGGGCGATGCTGTACGGCTTCACGGTCGATGACCGGCAGATCGCCGAGCGCTGGCGCGACCGCTTCAGCCGCGAAGGCTCGCTGGTTGTGCAGCACCAGGGCCGCACGCATCACCTCCATCGCATGGCCACGCTCGAAGCCGATCCCGGCCGGCTCACCATCGATGGCCTCGATGCCAACGGCACCGGCAAATCTCTCTACGAGGAGATCGTCGGCCATCTCGATGCCCGGCTGTTCCAATCGGTCTTCGCCCTCGGTCTGCCCGAACTTCAACAGCTCGGCACACTGGAAGATGAAGTTGTCGCCCGCCATATCTATGCGATGACGCTCGGGCCGCAGGGCCGCCAGTTGCAGGATGCCGTGCCGAAGCTGGAGGCCTATCAGCGGGCCATCCGCAACCCGATGGCGATGTCGGGCCGTCTGCTGGATCTCACGCAGCAGCGAACACGTCTCCGCGCGCTCAACGAGGCCGAAGGTGTCCGCCTGGGTCGACACCGCGAGCTCCTCCGCAAGCGGGAGGAACTCGCGACGCGCCAGGCCGATCTCACTCACCGCCAGACGAACATCCAGGCTTCGCTGCTGGAAGCCCGGCATCTCCAGCGCGTCTGGGAACCGTGGCGGCTGGTCAATCAGTGTCAGCGCGAACTCAGCGGCCTGCCCGAACTCAAGGCGATCGCGCCCGACACCATCTCGCAGCTCGACCGCATCGAAACGGCCATCGCCACCCTTGGCCAGCAGCGGGCCGAAGCCCGCACACGCGTTGATGCGATGGACGAAAAACTCAAGGCGGCCCGCAAGTTGGCCGACTTCGGCCGCTACGGCCCCAGCCTCCATGCGCTGTGGGATCAGAAGACTCCCTGGCAGACCCGCGACGCGGACCGGCTGCGGCTCGAGCAGGAACTCTCCACCGCCGAACAAGACCTGGGCCGCCGCCTCAAGGAACTCGGCCCCCGCTGGACACGTCAGCGGCTGGGCGAAATCATCGATACTCCCGCCACGCAGGCCGAACTGCTCGGCTCGGCGCGGACCTATCAAGACATCCGCTCCCGGCAGGCCTTGCGGCAGCACCGCTATCAGAAGAAGTCGAGCGTCTGCCACGACCGCGAACTGGCCCTCAAGACCAACCTGCTCGAACTGGGGATTCAAAGCGAAACGGTCGAAGAGCCGCTTCACTTCGCCCGGGAGCGGTTGGCCCATGTCGTGGAACTGGGCCGCCTGCAGATCGCGGCGGGGGAACATCTCGAACGGATCCGCGAACTGGAAAAACAGCTCGAACGGATCCAGGTCCGCTCGACGATGCCCCCCTGGATCTTCACGCTGCTCTTCCTGTTCCTCGCGGCCGGTGTCGGACTTGTCTTCTGGGGAGCACTTTCCTCAGTGACGACGGGTGTCCTCGTCGGCACGATCTACGCTCTCATCGGTGCGATGGCCATCAGCCTCTCGTATGGCTTGAAGGTTCAGTTCGAGCGTGATGCCGAAGACCAGGTCCGCGCGATCCGTGAAAGCCGCCGCGACTATCAGGTGAAGCTGCACGACGCCCGCGAGCAGATGCGCGAGCTGGCCAGCAGGCACGACCTGATGGACGCCGCCGAGCTTGCCCAATGGATGAACGGCGCCAACGATGGCGGCCTTATCGCCCAGGCGGCGGCGCGGCTGGCCGATCTCGAAAAGCTCCAGCGGCAGTTCCAGGAGATCCGCCGCGTCCGCAAATCGCTCAGCACGGCCCGCAAGCGCTTGCAGGAAGGCCAGCGCGAACTGGCTCAGGCCCGGCATGAATGGAGCCGCAAACTCGTCGGTCTGGGCCTCGACGAAACAACCTCCATCGGCAACGCCTACAACCTGTGGGAGAAGGTCCACGGAGCCTTCGCCCTCCTGGCCACCTCGCGAGATCTGGGTGCCAGGCTGCAACAGGTTCAGGCCCAGCAGCAGGGCTTCCGCCAGCAGGTCGAAACCCTCGCCAAGCGGATGCAGCGGCCCTTCACCACGACGTCGCAGCCGTGGAACCTGCTCGAAGGCTGGCGCGGCGAACTCGAAACCGCCCTCGTCAAACGCAAAGCCAAACGCAAGCTTGATCGCATCCTCGAACGTCGGCAGGAGATCCGCTTCCGGCTGGATCGACAGCTCGAACAGAATCACCTCGACCGCACGGCCCTCCTCAGTGCCGCCGGTGTCCGCGACCGCCAAGGGCTCATGGATCGCATCCGCACCTGGGAGAAGCGGCGGGAGTGGGAACTCCGCCTCGAGCAGGCCCAGCACGATCTCGAGCAAGCCGTCCAGTCGCAGCCCACGCTGGCGATCACGGAAGATGTCCTCCGCAAGTTCAACCGCACCCACAACGACCAGCGGATCAGCGAACTGACGAAGGAACTGGCCGTCATCGAGCAGGATCTCAAGCGGCTCTATGAAGAGCTGGGGAGTGTGAAGCAGGAGACCCGCACCCTCGAAGCCGACACCACCGGCATCACCCGCCGGCTGGAACTGGCGACGATCGAACAGCAGATGCGGCATGGCCTGGAAGACTGGTACGCCGCGGCCTTGGCGGGTCAGAGCATGGATGAACTCCGCCAGCGGTTCGAGCGGACCAACCAGCCGCAACTTCTGGCCGAGGCGTCGCCGTTCCTCTCGCGGCTCACCTGCGGGCAGTATCCCAACATCTGGACACCCCTCGGACAGCACGCCCTTTGCGTCGACGACGACCGCCAGCACCCCTGGCCCGTCCAGATGCTCTCCGGCGGCACGCGCGAACAGCTCTTCCTCGCCATCCGGCTGGCCATGGTCCGCCGGTTCACGGCGAAGAACATCGAACTGCCGATGATCCTCGACGATGTCACCGTCAACTTCGACGAACAGCGCTCGGGAGCCGCCGTCGACACCCTGATCGACTTCGCCTCGACCGGCCAGCAAGTGCTGGTCTTCACCAGCCACATGAGCTTTGCGGAACAGTTCCAATCGCGGGGCGTGGAACCCGTCTGGCTCTCCCGCCTGGAAACCCAAACCCGCCGCGCGGGCTGATTTGGCCAAGGTCTGTGACAAGGGTGAAGAGAAATGGGTGGCCCGGCCAACTTGTGGCCGGGTGGCCTGTGTTGACGACAACTGGTAGCCACCGCCAGAAGAAGCCGTGCCTTCCGCGCCATATGCTTTGGCAATCGTAATTGCTGGATGATCTGAGCACCCATAACCAAGCCTCCGCTCTTGAAGCGGGTCACGAGCAGGGCGCGGCGTCTTGTCGCTTTGCGACCCGGCCTCAAGCTGGCCGGGCCACCCCCATGAACATGTCGCTCCCAACGACACGTTCTCAGAACGTGTCGAAAAAACACGAAAAAATCGACACGTTTTCTTGACGTGTCGATGGGTGCGACATATCGCAGGGCGGAAGAGTAGGAACCAAAGATCGAGTAGATCCGACCTAACGCCAAACAGCCTCCCACAACCTCAAACAACTCGTGGAAATCGGCATCCTGGAAGAACACTCTTCTGGACGAGAAAAGCTGTTTTTGAACCAAGATCTGCTGAATCTTCTGGTGACTGAAGATTAGCGCCCGAAGCGGGATCAGGCGTTGCAAGTCCCCAAAGGCAATCGGACAGTCTTCCGCGTGACCTCCACATGCCAAAACCGCTGATCCCGTGGCCACGCGCAGTCATTGGGGTACCCAAAAGAGAACATCCAAGCTGGCGGTGATATCGGCAGCGGGGCTGTTCGCGCCGTCCCGTCGCCACCTTTTTCGTGACGTCCCTCGCTGTTACCGCTGGCGGAACTGCCGCGCAAGCCCAAACTGATTTCGCGTGGAATCAGAAGTCACAAAATGGCTCGGATTCTCCACGCCCAAAGGGCTTCACATACTGAAGTGAGTCATACTTTACCGAGCCGACCATCTTGTCGACCGGGTTACGCGTGGAACTCACCGTCGGGATACGACGTTCATTCCACCAAGATGGTGGAATGAATGTTTCCCCGGCCGGTCGAATACCCTTATCGTAGGAGATGTTAGCCGGTGGATCTGGCTTCCGATTGACACGTGTTCTCCTGTGCGCTATTGTTGGTGGCGTACGCTCGGCAGTGTCTTCTAAGGCAATTGTGATGGTCAAAGATCGCCCACCCGTGACATTCCAAGTCCGCTTTGTCGGTCCTGGTGTGTCTCCAGAGAAGGTGCCTTTGCGCGCAGTGAGCGATGTGCTTAGCGCAGTTCAGGATCTTGCCAGTGGTCGCAATCCTTTTGAGTCCACACGCGTGGATCCAGAGAGTTCCATCGGCCTCGTGGACGTGAAGAAGGGATCTGCGATCTACCTTTGTAGTGCCCGAAATCCCGAACAGGCGATTCGCAATCTGAGTCGTGTGAATTACTTGATCTCAGGTGAAGAGGACGATTGGGAAACGAGTACGGACGACATCGAAGCAATTCTCCCGGCTATTCGCAGCCTGAGCGAAGTGTCAAAGTCCCACGGTTGGAAGATGGAAGTCTCCGTCCCCGGACAGATTCGTCATCCGTTGTTCGTGATCAGTGGGCACGAATATGGCGACATCGAGAAGCGAATTCTCATGACAGGTGAATCCAGCATCTACGGACGAATCGAACGCGTCGGTGGTGCGTCGGGTATGAAATGCGTTCTCCGCGTGTCCAATCGAAAGCCCCTGCTCTACTGCTCCATAAAGAGCCGCGAAATTGCTCAAGAATTGGGAAAACGCCTTTATGAGAGCATTCACGCCAAAGGCACATCTCAATGGATCCAGGGATCCGGTCGTCTAGTGTCGTTCGAAATCACCTCATTCACACAACCGCAGTTTGGCAAAGCGCATGAGGCTATCGCGGCACTCCGTCGAGCCGGTCTTTCGGCCTGGGACAAAGTCGAGAGTCCGGAAACAGTCATTCATGGAGAGCGTGAATGATCGTTGGTATTGATTCCATGGTGATCATCTATGCTGGTCTCGCGCCGGTTATCGCTGAAAACAAGGACAATCCAGATTTCGTATTGTTGAAACGACGCGCAATTTCGCTGATCGATCGGATCCTTCAGGATAATCATCAGTTAGCAATCTCCACGATTAGCATTGCCGAGATCCTTCAGCGCGTACCTGTGAATCAACACCCATCACTGACGCAGGAATTTGCCAAACGCTTCATCTGTGCCGAGTTTGACATTCGCGCTGCTGCCAATGCCGCAAAGATATGTCGCGAGAACGAACAACTTATCGAGTCTTTGAAATCGTCTGATCGCAAAGTTGTGAAGGCCGATGCGATGATTATTGCGTCCATTCATGGTGTTGGAGCGAAAAAGTTCTACACGCATGACAAGAGATGCAGGAATATGGCCACTTCGTTAATTGAAGCTCTGGATATTCCAAAGGCTGAGACGCTCTTTTAGCTTCGTGTTCCGAATCGCTTTCCGTTCGTACCTCGGATCTGAGTTGCACTGCCCGCCCACTGGGCGGACGGCGTTGTTCGGGCAGCCCCGCCGTCACCTCTTTGTTATATCTGGCGTAATTCTGATTCCGCGTGGAATCACTTTCCGTCGGCACATGGCGACACCACATGGTTTCACGGGACTATCGCCCGCCAGATCGCCGCCCGTGGTGGATCCGGCGTGGATTGCTCTATCTGGCCTGGGTGGTGGTTGGTCTGGCATGGATTCCCATACTGGGATTCGGGCTCGAGGTCTGGTGGTTGTTTTTTGTCGCAAAAGGACGACCTGAATAGAAGGTGCCGCCCGCTTCGGGGTCCACAGAGCGGCTTAACTTGTGGGAGGCTCCCTTGATAGGTGAAGATAGGTAAGTCACGATGCGGTAGCCACCGGGTCTGATTTCAGCCCGAGGTGAATCTCATACATCCGCTTTGTGGTGATGTAGTGGGCGGTGACCTGCGGATCCCGGGGCGTAGAAACCGTCTAGCTCCCCTCGTTGAGGTGGCGGCTGTCAGTCGGTGGGGCGCCAGCTGGTTGAGCTGCTCGCAGGTAATGATGCCCCGGTGTGTGAATCGCGGTCGGTTATTCCGAATCGAGGCCGAACCTTGAATCCGCGTCGAATCAAAACGGCGACCATGAGGGATGGAGAGTGATTCGTCCGAAGTGCCGTTTGCTGCACTCTCGGATTCCACCCGTGGAATCCTCCCCAGCGAAGTTTCCGCTGTGAAGTTTTTCCCTGTGGTGTACTGTGGAGGGGGTACGCAGAGTAGACCGGTCGGCCCAGGCGACTTTTCGTGGCCCTTCACCGGAGTGACTCATGCGTCTCGCCGACTTCATTCTTTCCCACATGGAGCCCATTGTGGCCGGATGGGAGGTGTTCGCGCGGAGCACCCGGTCGGGGGAGCATCTGGACAAGTTGCGCCTGCAGGATCATGTCAAACTGATTCTGGGCGCCACCGCACGGGACATGAAATCGCCGCAAACCGTCGCCGAACGGGCTGAGAAGTCCAAGGGGGAGTCGCCGGAGGTGGAGAGCGAGGAGCTCGACGGTGCGTCGGACGCCCATGCCGTCGACCGCCTGAGCCTGGGCTTCGACATGCTCGAGATGATGAGCGAGTATCGCGCCCTCCGGGCCGGCGTGATCCAGCTCTGGCGTGACAGCGGCCACCAACCCCACACGCAGGACATCGACGATCTGACGCGCTTCAACGAATCGATCGACCAGTCCCTCTCGAAATCGGTGGCCAGCTACACCACACGGGTGGATCAGGCCCGCGATATGTTCCTGGCGATCCTCAGCCACGACCTGCGCAATCCGCTGAGCGCGATCACGATGTCGGCCGAAGTGCTGCCGTTGATCAGCCATGACCGGGCCGAGGTGGTCGAGTGCGCGGCGACGATCACGCAGAGCGCCGATGTGATGCAGCGGATGATCAACGACCTGCTGGATTACACCCGCACCCGGTTGGGGGCCGGCATGCCCGTCAAGCCGGTGCTGATGGATCTGGCGGTGCTGGGGGCTGAACTGGTGAAGGAGTGCCGCGTCTCCCATCCCCAACACCGGATCGAACTACTGACGTACGGCGATCTGCATGGCAAATGGGATCACGACCGGATCCGGCAGGCGATCTCGAACCTGCTGGGGAACGCCGTGCAGCATGGCCTGGCGGAAATCCCCATCACGCTGTCACTTCGCGGCGAGGCGACGGGGGTCGTCATCGAAGTTCACAACGGCGGCATCCCGATCCCGGAGGAGGAACTTTCCCTGATCTTCGATCCCCTGGTTCGTGGCTCGACGGCGGAAAGTCCCCAGGCCGAGCGGACCAGCAGCATCGGCATGGGCCTGTACATCACCCGGGAAGTCGTCCGATCGCATCATGGTCGGATAGAAGTGACCTCCACCGCCGAGGACGGGACGACGTTTACCATCCATCTTCCCCGGGAAGCGGTGGCGAGTGCTGGCAACCCCATCCTGGAAGCCGAACCCAGCGCGGCGATTTGAACCCATGCATTCCGGCGATGTGACGGAGAGATTTCTCCCGGAGTCGCGTTCCTTCAAAAACGAAAAAACCCCATATCGCTATGGGGTTCGTGCGTCTTCCACCGGATGCGAGCTGGCCGGGATTACTTCATGAAGAAGTCGGTCGGGCCGCGGTGGGTGTAGTAGGGGTACTGGACCATGCCCGAGGGGACGGGGCCGGTGGGGTAGCTGAGGTTCTGTGGCCACACATGGCGATAGGTGTGGTGGTTGTGCGGGTAGCCGCAGCCCTTGCCGCACCGCTTGCAGCCATCGGGTGGGCAGGAGTTGCCGTACTGGCATTCGGGGCAACCCTGGTCGCCGCCGCGGCCATGACCCAGGCCTTGGCCGTAGGTGGCGTGGTTGGTGTAGATCTGGCCCTGGGCACCGGTGAAGTAGCCTTCGTTGCCGGCGTAGTAGCCACCTTCGAACCCGTAATTGTGATTGCGGGCACCGGGCACGATCGCGTAGTCATGATGCTTGGCGTGGGCCTTGGCATGTTGGCCGTAGCCGGGGGCCGAGCCGATCAGCGGAGCCTGCGTGCGCTCCTGATTCAGAATGGTGGCCTGATCGACGGGAGTGCCGTCGGCCAGTGTGTATGGTGATTGTCCGCGAACCGTCTGGTTCGCCGAAGAGCAGCCTGAAAACAGGACTGCAATACCCAGTGCCAGGATTCCCAGCTTTGATGTCGAGTTCATGCTCGCCATTCTCCCACCGTCCGAACAATGCCCCCGTGCCAGGGAAGACTTCCCTGGACTCTCAGAATGGGTTATCGGCCGTTTCGCCTCAAAACACGAACAATTGATCCGCCGAGTCCTTTCGGCATGAACGGCGCAATCGGAACGCCTTGCAGGGTCGGCACGATCCGGATAAAGTCACTGATGGCCGGAGGCCAAGGATCAGGTCGAGTTCTGCCCAGCCGAAGCTGTTGATTGGCTTTGAGTTAGGGAAAATGAGAGGCACCTCGAACACGTTGTCTGCAAGTATTAATTCAGTCTTGCGGGCGGGTTCGGCAAAAGGTGCGGAATGTCAGGGAGGGGCAGATGTTCGTCGCCATTTCTTCGCGATGTTTCTCGGATGTGCCATTCGCCGAAGCCTGTTCGCTGATTTCGGATCTCCACTACGACAAGCTTGAATTGTGGATGGACGACCGCTCCGAACACCTCAAACCCTCGGTTCTGGCCGACAATCCCGAGCGGTTTGTGAAGCAGTACCGTGAGTCGACCCGGCTGACACCCGTCGCCATGACCCTCGAACACGACATTGAACCGGTGCCGTTCGAGGCGATCTGCAAGCTGTCGAAGATCCTCAAGATCACGCAGATCACCATTCCCGCCGGTGCGCTGGGAACGCCCTTCAACGAGGAGATCGACCGCCTCCGCAACCGCCTGGCGATCGCGAACACGGCGGGCATCCGCCTCTCGCTCAAGATGAAGACTTCGACTCTCACGGAGGATCCCCGGACGGCGGTGGAGCTCTGCCAGTCGGTGCAGGGTCTGGGGATTACCCTCGACCCGAGTGCCGTGATCTGCGGCCCGTGCTCGAACCAGTCGATCGATCCCGTCTTCCCCTATACCTATCACACCCATCTGCGGGACACTTCCCCTTCGCAAATGCAGGTGCCGGTGGGATTGGGTGAAGTCGATTACAACCGGATCATCACCCAGCTCCAGCGGTGCAACTACGCCCGCGCCCTTTCGGTCGAGATGTACCCCGAACTGATCACCGGCACCGACCGCGCGCTGGAACTTCGCAAAATGCGCATGCTGCTCGAAAGCCTGCTGTAGCCGCCGGTAACTCTTCACCTCTCCGCATCGCTGGTGCGGGAGGGGTGTCCATCGAGTAGACTGGTGTCAAAGAGAAGTGGGCACCATGGCACTCGTTGATTCCTTCGGCCGCACGCACAACAACCTGCGCATCAGCGTGACGGATCGTTGCAACATCCGTTGCTTCTACTGCATGCCGGAAGGCCCCGTGCAGTTCATGCCACGGCGGGAGCTCCTCACCTACGAGGAGATCGCCGATCTCGTGCGGCTGTTCGTCACGCTGGGGATCGACCGCGTCCGTCTCACCGGCGGCGAACCACTGGTGCGGCAGGATCTCCCCAAGCTCGTCGAGGCCCTGCGCAGGATCGACGGCATCCGTGACATTGGCCTCACCACCAACGGCATCCTGCTCGCCGATCAAGCCCAGGCGTTGCGGGATGCGGGCCTCTCGCGGATCAACATCAGCCTGGATGCCCTCGACGAAGCCGGCTTTCGCGAGTTCGCCCGCCGCGACGGTCTGGAAGCCGTCCTCCGGGGGATCGAAGCGGCCCGCCGGGTTGGCCTGGGGCCGATCAAGATCAACGCGGTGGCGGTGCGGGGCCTCACCGAGAAGCAGATCATCCCCTTCGGCCACTTCGCCCTGGAGACGGGGGCCGAGGTCCGCTTCATCGAATACATGCCGCTCGATGCCGAGAACCAGTGGGAGCGGGACAAGGTCCTCTTCGCCGAAGAGATCCGGCAGATCCTTGTCGACCACTTCGGCCCGCTCGCCGCCAACTCGCAGCAACAGGCCGACGCCCCCGCGACCGACTACACCTTCGCCAACGGCCAAGGCCGTATCGGCTTCATCGCCTCCGTCAGCGAACCGTTCTGCGCGAACTGCAACCGCCTGCGGCTCACCGCCGACGGCAAGCTCCGCAACTGCCTCTTCAGCCTCGAAGAGACCGACCTCCGCAGCTTGCTCCGCGGCGAGGGCCCCCGCCCGGAGATCGACGCCGCCATCCTGGCGGCCATTCGCACCTCGGTATCGCAGAAGAAGGAAGGGCACGAGATCAACACCGCCCGCTTCATCCAACCTCTCCGCCCCATGCACTCCATCGGCGGCTAACCCCCCTTGCGGGGTTTGTGGCGGCGTATGGAGGTCGCTTGTTGAGAGACGAATGGGTCTGACGCCGCCAGGACGCGGGGTGGCACAGGTTGCCCGTCTTCGGGCTACCTGTGTGCCGCAGGCGGAAGAGGTTTTTGTGCCGGAAAGCATCCTGAAATCATGGTCGTGGATTCCAAGGAAGTTCGAGCGGGACTTACTGCCCGGCGTTGAAACCTCTTGTGGCATCGCCACCCCGGTAGAAATCGGCATTTCAACCGGGGCCACCCTGCGCAAAGCCTCAACCCACCCTACATGACTATACCACCCAGGGATTGAAAACGTTGATCTCAAACATCACACGCCCGCGGCTCTGATTGAGCCTTTTGTTGTCGGAAAAATTCCTCGCGTCAAGAAGAGCTGGTCTCCTTCGCGGCTGCTGCAGTAGTAAAGATCGCTTGTGAAACGGCAGCCAAGGAATCTAGAGAATGTGATCTTACTACAAACATCGAACTTTCCGAGTCAAATTCTAATTGATCAAGTGTGCTTGGTGCCGTTTTGCGAAGTCGCTGTTGAACTGCCTTCTGCAAACCTAATCCCGAGTTTGCAGGACGCTGCAAACCACCAAATGAGGTGACGACTATTGAATAGACTCCGTCGTCGAATGTGATAAAACGAGGCGCAACAGTCCCCGGACGATCCGCAGCTGCCTCCTCTTTGACCTTCACGACGAGCGGCCGTTCGACGTCATCTGTATCCAGAAGACGTTGCACACAGGCCGCCAGATATTTATCCAGGGCAATGCCAAGGTTAACAGGGTACTTCGCCTTCGCTCGATCACACGCCAGATCGAAAGCCTCCCGAGTTGGGAATCGAACGGGACGCTCATAGCGAGTTCGGAGTTGTTCCCAGGGTGTATCTGATCGGATATCCGCCTTTTCACGAATCAAGGCAAAGTCCGCTTCCGCCTTACTTTTGAATTCTTCTCGCACAGATTCGGCAAAATAGCGTTTGACGGATTCAAACCATTTAAAAAACATCTCTTTCCAATAATCCACCTCCATCTCTGAAACTGGCAGATTTCGACGAGATGCTTCCTTCGCCAGCAATGCCAGGCCATGAATTGCACCAGATGCTGACATGTCAGGTTTTCGACTGTCTTTGAGTTCATCAATGAGTTCTCGTGCACACTGAGTCGCCGCTTGAAGCTGCCACCTAAATCCAATGCCGCCACCGGGGGTTCGATGCAGATCAGAAAACTCAATACTGGCCATATCAACGATTCCATTGTGTTGCAATAACGGAATGAGGATTAGTGGATGACGGCACCACCTACAGAGCTGCAGGGTGGTCGAGTTAGAAATTCCAGTTTCTACCAGGATGGCTGCATCACAAGAGAGTTTCACTCCAGACAGTAATCTCGATCAAGCCTCTTGGGAAGATGCAGCCAGAGACATGGCATGCTTTCCAGAACCGCATCTTCTTTCGCCTGTGGCATACAGGAGGTCCGAAAACGGGCGACTTGAGCCAGCCAACGAAGAGCATACTAGCGCTGGACGCTGGATTCTTGAAACGGCTGCAAGCATGGCACGCCAGCGTACAGCACGCAGTTACGATTCAGGGAAGAAATGCCGTGGGGACGGGCGGCTCTGCTGCTACTTCGCCAAGGCTTGCCGCAAATAGGCGGGCCGGTTGGTGGTGATGCTGTCGACGCCGGCGGCTTGCATCGCGCGGGCCACTTCGGGCTTGTCGACCGTCCAGACATGCATCTCCAGGCTGGCGGCTTTCACCTGCTTCACGAAAGACTCGTCGATCGCTTCACAGGCGGAAAGATCGACTCCCTGCACGCCAAGTTCCTTCGCCGTCGCGATGATCGACGCGGCGGTCGGCAGCCACTCGCCGGTCGACTTCTCCTGCTTGAGGCTCGCCAGATAGTAAGCCTTGTGCTCCGGCAGTTCCTTGCGGACGGCCGCGCAGACCGCTTCCTGGAAGCAGATCACCACAATGGACTCGACCGGCTGGCCCGATTTGGCGAACTCGCGTTTCAGGTGCGGCACGATCTCGGGGCCGCATTTGACTTCCACCAGCATCCGCTTGCCGGCGGGAATGGTGGCCAGGGCATCGGCCAAGCGAGGGAGCTTCGTCCCGGCGTACTTGGCGGCTTTCCAAGCCCCTGCGTCCTGGGTCGACAACTCGGCCCAAGTCTGGTCCGCAATCGGTTTGTCGACGCCGGTAGTTCGCTTGGTCGTCTTGTCGTGGAGCAGCACGACTTCGCCGTCTTTGGAAAGATAGACGTCGATCTCGACGACATCGGCCCCCTGCTCCCATCCCAGCTCAATGGCGGGGAGCGTGTTTTCCGGCGCGTCGTGGGAGGCTCCCCGGTGGGCGACAATCTCGACCTTGCGACTCGCAGGCTGATCGGCGGCCACACTCCACCCCATCATCGAACCACAGCCCAAGAGACCGGCCAGACCACAAACGCCCGCAACTCGCGAAAGCCTGTTCAACACGCATCACCTCGGCAGAAGATGGAATCACCAGCAGACAGCTCGATTCGCCCGATTCCGCAGAATAACATTCCACGTTCTGGAGAGCCGCCTGCCGCCGCCGGACTCATCAAATCTTCATCCCGGCGATTCCCCTCCTCACGACAATTTCGGATCCTTGAAGCCGCGGCGGCGCTCGAGGCTGTAGCGCTCGAGGGCTTCGCGAATGATCGGGAAGCAGGTCTCCGCGCTCGTCAGGTCGTCCACTTCAACCTGCTTCCCTTCCAGCATTTTGTAGTCCTGGAAGAAGCGGCGGATCATCGCCAGCCGGTGGGGCGGCAGTTCGCTGGCTTCGTGGAACGAGTTGAACTCGGGGTCGTGCGTGGCGACGGCGAGGATCTTGTGATCCCGCTTGCCGCAATCGATCATCGTCATCAGTCCGATGGCCCGCGCCTCGACGAGGGTGAGGGGATCGACCGGCTCCTGGCACATCACCAGCACGTCGAGCGGGTCGTCGTCCTCGGCCATCGTCTGGGGGATGAACCCGTAGTTGGCGGGATAGTAGACGGCGGAGTGGAGCATGCGGTCGAGCCGCAGCATCCCCGTCTCCTTGTCGAGTTCGTACTTCACGCTCGAACCGCGCGGGATCTCGATGACCGCCGTGAATTCGGAGGGAAGGTCTTCGCCGGGTGTCACGTCGTGCCAGGCGTGAGTCATTCACGCAACTCCTGTTGTGTGTCGAAGGTCTGATCGATCTGTCACCCAGGCCAAGCAGGCCGGGCCACCGATGTCGGATCTTGGAAGGGATCCATCGGGCTGGGATGCGGGTGGGGCACTGTCGCCCGGCCCGTCAACCTTACGGAAGTCTAACGCGCTTCGACCCGCAGAGCACAATCGCACCCGCGCCGCCCCCCGATTTTCCAACGACTTTCCCTCTCCGACACGGCTATGCTGAATGGAGAGGCTCGCGAGAGACCGAGAAAACGCCTCACAGGGAAAACGTCTCACACCCACCCATCGCCTGCGGCTTCCATTACATCGCCCGTCTCTTCACCACTCCCAACCCACAACCATCAACCCACAACACCCCCGATGCTTCCCGACCGCATTGGCAACTACATCATTGAACGGCAACTCGGTTCCGGCGGCATGGGGAACGTCTATCTCGGACGGGACGAAACCACCGGTGCCTTCGCCGCCGTCAAGGAGCTTCCCGCCTCGCTCGCCCGCGAAGACGGCTTCGTCGCCCGCTTCCATCGCGAGATCGAAGTCCTCCGCACGCTCAACCATCCGCAGATCGTCCGCCTGTACGGCAGCGGTGCCGACCGCGACACCCACTTCTACGCCATGGAATATGTGGAAGGGGAAACGCTCACCCAGCGCCTCAAGCGGGAGAAGCGCATCCCCTGGCGGGAAGTCCTGTCGCTGGGGATCCTGATCTGTGGCGCGCTGAAGGCCGCCCACGACGCGGGCATCATCCACCGCGACCTCAAACCCTCGAACCTGCTGCTCACGCCGGATGGCAAGGTCAAACTGACCGACTTCGGCGTGGCCCAGGTCTTCGCGGGGGGGAAGCTCACAGCCACCGGCGGCGTCATCGGCACCGCCGAGTACATGTCGCCCGAGCAGGCCCAGGGAGCGCGGTCGTCGCGCCGCAGCGACCTTTATTCGCTGGGGGCGGTCTTCTATGTGATGCTCGTCGGCCGCCCCCCGTTCAGCGGCAACGGTGCGGCGGAGGTTCTCAACAAGCACCGCTTCGGCCAGTTCGACAAGCCCCGTTCATTCCTCCCCGAGCTGCCGATCTGGATCGACGATCTCGTCTGCCAGCTCTTGGAGAAGGATCCTTCCAAACGACCGCCCGACGCCTATGTGCTGGGAAAGAAGCTTCAGGAGATCCAAAGGAAGATCGAATACCGCAACGAGGCGGGCGGCGGGCCGGGAGCCACCACGCCCCACGCCGCCGATGGTGGCTCGACCCAGCCCTCGATTGGCCTGGACGGCGACTCCCCACCCATTGAACTGGGCCCCACGTTCGTCCGCGATCTTGTCCGGGCCGAGGTCGACCGCCAGAACAAGCAGGGGCCCATCGCCCGGCTGCTCAACAACACCTATGTGCTGCTGTTGCTGTTCCTGGCTGTCACCGGCTCGGGGATCTATCTGTTCCTCACCACGGGGATCGAGCCCGAGGAACAGTTCGCCAACGCCAAGGACCTGCTGGAAGGCCCGCCCGGCCCCGCCTGGTTCCGTGCCCGCGACCAGTATCTCATTCCGTTGTTGCAATCCGATCCCGTCCGCTGGCGCGATCAGGTGGAGCCGTACCTGCAAAAGATCGAGGTCTACCAGATTGAGTCGACCATTCTGCCTTCCAGACGCAGGGATCGCGTCGAACCCCCCGCTTCGGAACCCGAGCGTCTGTTGAGGCTGGCTCGATCGCAGCTCGATGCCGGAGATGTCCCCGCCGCCCGCCGAACGTTCGAAGCCCTCCGCACGCTCTTGGAGGGGAACGGCCAGTACGAGGTGCTCAAGACCATCGTCAACAACCAGATCGAAGACCTCGAGCGGCAGCAGGTCTCGCGGGCCGAACGCGACGCGTTCGTCGTCACCTCGCTCGAACGAGCTGAGCGGCTGCGCACCATCGGCCAGCTCGACCAGGCCCGCACCATCTGGCAAGGAATCGTGACCCTCTACCAGGACGACCCCTCCGCCGCCAACTGGGTCTCACAAGCCGAGAGCCTCCTCAGCGAAACACGCTCAACAGAAAAGCCCTGACCGGCTGATTCCAACCCCATCAGCGACCCAACCATCAACCAACAACTGCCCCATCCCCCTACGCCTCTTGCCGCCGTACCATCCCCGGCCACCAGTTCCCTGGCGGATTGTGGACCAGGAGCCAGGCGATCCCCAGCACCGCGCCACCACCGGCACTCACGCCCACCAGTGCCAGCCAGCTGCCATGCGCCCACGGCTGCGGACTGACCAGCAGGCAATAGCCGGCCAATGCGGCCAAAGGGGCCAGTTGCGGCCGGATCGCTTCCCGTATCAACCGCACCCACGAGATCCCCAGGATCGACAGACCCACGGGCAGCAGCACAGCTCCCTCCAGCACCACGGCCGGAACCAGCGTGCCGATCGCCACCCCCACGCGGCCCATTGTCCACCCCAAGGCCAGGCTGATCACCAGATTCGCCACCGCCTCGGCGAAGTAGATCATCGCCGGGAAGCGGATCGTCCCCTGTGCCAGCAGGAACGATCTCAGCAGGTTGCACGGCAACGTGATGATCGTCGCGACAAGCAGGATCACCAGCAACCGGTGCGATTCCTCATAGCCGGGACCGACCCACAGCGCGATCAGATCGCCACCGAAGAAGTAGGCCCCCAGGTTGATTCCCGTGGCGAGCAGGAACGTCACTCCAATCGCCTGCATGAATAGCTTATGCAGCTTCCCGCGATCCGCCGAGCTTTGCATCGCCCCCGCTGTCGGCATGCAGATGAACGCCACCTTCTCGATCGGCTGGCGGATGAACTGCACCAGCCGCAGTGCGATATAGTACGGCACGATCGCCTCCGCCCCCATCAGGAAGCCGATGACAATGCTATCTGTCGCGTAGATCAGGCTTTGAGCGAAGTTGTTGAGGAGTGCCATCGAACTGAACGACGTGCATTCCTTGAGGACGGAATATTTCCAGTGCTTGCGGGTGATCTGCAGTTCCGGCAGTGCCCGCCACGCCAGGAACATGAATGCTCCATTCTCGAGGACCGTGATCACCATGTAGATGAGGGCCATCGTCAACAGGCCCCACTCGCGATGGAGGAAGACGATGATCAGTCCCACGCGGACGAGATCGAAGACGATCCCCACCGTTCGCTCGAGATCGAACCGGCGGACGCCCATCAGCACGCCGCCGTAAATGCTTCCCAGGAGCGACAGGGAGAGGTTGAGGCCCAGGATCACGACGACCCACTGGATCTCCAGCAGTTCGTCACCCGTCCATGGGCTGATCCACGGCAACAGGAGGGCGATGCCCACGGAGAGCAGGAACGCGAACGTGGCCCCCACCGCATAGACCGAGGCAACGATCGTCACCACCTCGTTGAGCTTGGTGGAATCCCCCTCGCCGTGGTACTTGGAAACGTAGCGGCAGATGGTCTCGCCCATCCCCATATAGAGCAGGCCGCCATAGGCAACGAACGAATTGATGAAGACCCACTGCCCGTACGACGCATCCCCCAGGACGCGCATGACGTAGGGCATCAAAAAGAAGCCCGTCACCAGGGCCGCCATATGGGCGATCCAGGTGAACAGGACATTGGCCTTCAAGTTGTGACCCGCCATCGCACCGCCAACCTTCGCTGCCGCCACTCTTGGAGGTGGCGATTCATCTCCCACCGGACAACTCTCATCCCGTGAAAACACCTCGGCGAAACAGTCCACCCGGCGAATTCAGGAAGCGGCGCAAACCACCATTGGCAGCTTAGGTCGAGAATGCGGCCCAAGCGGGGTTGACGAGACAAACTCCGCCCAAAACCCTCACAGCGGAATCACGCGCACTGCAAAGACAATCCAAGTTAAAACTTACTTACGACCATCACCGGAGGGAATGCCTTCGATCTCTGCCCCCTCGAGTTTTCCCGGTGCTTCCCAACTTCCGGCATAACTCACCTTCATTCCGGCTGCAACGAATAGGCAAAATGGGGCGAACAGGGCGATGCGACACGGGATTCCATGAGCGCTGCCGAACCGTGGAACATGTTGACATTTTGCACCTTGTGAACTAACTTCGCGCTCGCGTTAAGTCGATTCTCCTAAGCAGGTTGTCGCCGAACCTTCATGGTTCAATTGACGACAATCTGTGCCGACCAGGCAGGGGGAACCGGTCCTCCGGGCCTCAGGGGTTGCGACGAAGGCGCTGGCTGAAACTGGCCGCTTTTGCTGTCAACGAACTTGCCGGCGGCACGACCGGATTCTCATTGAGCGTGATGGGAAAATGGCGGAATCCTCAAAAAGTGTGCCAGCCGGGGCGCATTGAGCTTGTTCGATTCCGTCGATCTGGTTGAATTGATGGTGGCAGAAGCCCAGGGAATGGGAACATCGGACATCGGTTCGGTGAAAGAGCTGGCTGCTCTGCGGAGCGTTTGTTCCGTCCAGTGCCGATGGTCGCCTTGAAGGCGGCCTGTGAATCGGCCAGAACCGTGGGATTTGCCAGGACCTTTGGGATGATCGTCAACATGTTTCGCAATGCGGCTATAACCTTCCGATCAGGTGTCCTCGCCCTCGGAATCCTCACTTCGCTCACCACGCTCGCTTCCGCCCAGGAACTCAACTGGGCCAACAAGATGCTCGAGCGCCAAAACATCGACTTCGGCACTGTCGCCCGCGGCGCGGATACCGTCTACCGCCTCAAGATCCGCAACATCTACAAAGAAGACGTGCAGATCCTCGGCACCCGCACCAGTTGCGGCTGCTCCAAGGCCGAACTCAGCACCAAGTTTCTCAAGAGCGGAGAGGAAGGCTTCGTCGAGATTCGCATGGACACCTACAAGTTCATGCGTGAGAAGACCTCCAACGTCTTCGTCACCTTCTCGATCGCCAACATCGGCACGGTCGAAGTCCAGATCCCCCTACGCGTCTACATCCGCACCGATGTCGTCCTGACCCCCGGCTCCATCAGCTTCGGCAACTTCGATGTCGGTGCCGGCAAGGAATCGACCGCCACCGTCGCCTATGCCGGTCGTCCCGACTGGGCCATCACCGGTGTCACCTCCTCCAATCCGATGGTCACCGCCACTGTGGTGGAAACCAGCCGTAGTGGCGGAGCGGTCAACTACCAGCTCATCGCCAAGGTCTCGCCCGAAGCCCCCGTCGGGCCCTTCGGCGGAATCATCTCGTTGATGACCAACGATGGCGGCACCGCCGCCGTCCCCGTTCCGTTCAATGGCTTGGTCGAATCCGAGTTTGTCGTCACACCTTCCCTGCTGACCCTCGGCAATCTCGTGCCCGGCACCACCAAGTCGCTCCAAGTCGTTGTCCGCGCCAAGAAGCCGTTCACGATCGAGAAGATCGAGTGCGAAACGGTCGATGGAGCCTTCCAGGTCAAGCTCCCCGTCACGACCAGTGCCGTGCATGTCCTCCCCATGACACTCAAGGTTCCCGAACTCGCTGGCCCGCTCAACGAGACATTCACCATCTCGCTCCCCGGCCGTCCCAATGCCATCCAGTTCAAGGCCACCGGCACGATCGTCTCGGTTCCCGCAGCCCCGGTCACCAACCCGGCCGCGTCGATCCCGGCTCCCGTCGGCCTCCCCGCGATTCCTAGCGGCCTGTAAACCGCCGACCTTTGCCGACTTGTCAGACTGATTTCCCACAGCCTCCTCCGGATCTTCCGCTGGAGGCTGTTCGCTTTCAGCAGCGAATTCGGCTCCCATGTACTCGACTTCCGGCGAAGAGTCTGGCAACTTCATAGGGCCAGACTTTCACTTCCCTTGGCGGTCGCCAGCGGCACCGCCGGAACGGAGCATTCATGGAATCTCAGGTCGAAGGCCTGCGTGACGAGGCCAACCGCTTCGCCGAGGAGTTTCAGAAAGCCAGACGCGCGATCAGCGATGTGATCGTCGGTCAGCAAGTGGCCATCGAATCGGTCCTCGTGGCCATCTTCGCCGGCGGCAACGTCCTGCTCGAAGGGGTGCCGGGGCTGGGCAAGACCGAGCTGGTCAAAGCCCTCTCGCGGGTGCTCCACCTCGAGTTCCGCCGCATCCAGTTCACCCCCGACCTGATGCCCGCCGACATCATCGGCACCAACATCATGTCGACCGACGAAGCCGGCCGGTACCGCTTCGAGTTCCGCAAGGGGCCGATCTTCACGCAGCTCCTCCTCGCGGACGAAATCAACCGCGCCTCCCCCAAGACCCAATCCGCCCTGCTCGAAACAATGCAGGAAGGCTCCGTCACCACCGGCGGCGTCATCCACAAGCTCCAGCAGCCCTTCTTCGTCTTGGCGACGCAAAACCCCGTCGAGCAGGAAGGAACTTATCCCCTCCCCGAAGCCCAGCTCGACCGCTTCCTCTTCAAGGTCGTGGTGCCGTTCCTCAACCGGGCCGAGCTCAACGAAGTGGTCAGCCGCACGATCTTGAAGCGGCCGGTCGATGTGCCGCAATTGCTCACCGGCGACCGCATCCTCGAGTTGCGTCAACTGCTCGACAAGGTCGTGGTCACCGACATCATCCGCGATTACGCCTGCCGCCTGGTCCTCAGCACGCACCCGCAGACCGAAGACGCCCCCGCCGAGGTGAAGCAGTTCGTCCAATGGGGTGCCAGCCCGCGTGCCGCCCAAGGCCTCATCCGGGCCGCCCGCGTGAAAGCTCTGGCCGATGGCCGCCCCTATGTGGCGATCGACGACATCCGCTCCTTCGCCCAGGAAGTCCTCCAGCACCGCGTGCTGCTCAACTACGACGGCCAGGCGGAAGGGATCTCCCCCCGCGACCTGATCACCACCTGCGTCAAAACCCTGAAGGACACGGCTCAGTAAGGCGTGGGACACGGTGCGCCACGGCCTCCGTTTCCAACCCGACGTTCCACACGATTTTGCGGTGTCGGATCGAGGCAAAGTCGTTAGGGTCTAGGGGTGCCGCAAACAGGGATTGGTTTCGCAAACTGAACTGGTTCACAGGCCTTGGCGTGTTGTTGACGCGGGGCGGGTGGAACCGGTTCCAGAGGTGCCCCACGGAATGTTCACGACCGAACTGATGATCGCCTTTCTTTCCCTCACGCTCCTGGAGATCGTGCTGGGGATCGACAACATCATCTTCATTGCGATCCTCGCCGGGAAACTCCCCAAGGAGCAGCAGGATTTCGCCCGCAAGATGGGGATCAGCCTGGCGGTCGTCTCCCGCATCGGTTTGCTGTTCACGCTCGGCTGGGTGCTGAAGCTCAAGGAGCCGCTGTTCACGATCCTGGAGACCAGCATCAGCGGCAAGGATCTGGTGCTGATCGTCGGGGGCCTGTTCCTCATCGGGAAGGCGACCTATGAGATCCATCACAAGGTCAACCTGATCCACGACGAGCATAAGGGGGGGAAAGCCCCGGCGTCGCTCTTCTGGATGCTGATGCAGGTGATGGCGATCGATGTCGTCTTCTCGCTCGATTCGGTGATCACCGCAGTCGGCGTCACCGACAACATTCCCGTCATCATCGCCGCCGTGATCGTGAGTGTGGTCGTGATGCTGATCTTCTCCGGCCCCATCGTGCGGTTCGTCGACAAGCATCCCGCGATCAAGCTCCTGGCGCTGTCGTTCCTGCTACTCATCGGCTTCCTGCTCGTGGCGGAGGGATTCCACCACAAGATCCCCAAGGGCTACATCTACTTCGCGATGGCCTTCTCGCTGGGGATCGAGATGCTCCAGATGTGGCAGGAAAACAACACCCGCAAAGCCACGCTGGCCGGAAAAGGGCCCGAGACCCATTGATGACGGAAGCCGTGAATCAGGCGGGTTGAACGGTCGGTGACGGCCCAGAAAAAAATATTCAAGAAACACTCAAGCCTGCGAATTGTGGTTGCCGATGATGTTGGCACGGGACGTTGATGGGCCGGTTTTCCGGTTCACTCGCCTTGAGCGAACGATGGAACCACACATGTCGAAGCAGGGTTTCCGTGCAACATGCCAGTTGGCCTTTTTGGCCTGCGGCGTCTGGTGCGGCACCTCCGTTTCGGCGGAAGCCCAACTCACCCGCGATTGGTGGAAGCCTTCGCAGAGGGGTTGCGCCACCTGCAACTGGCCCCAGAATTCCCTCGCCCCCCGCTATTCCCACCCTCCACAATTCACCATAAACAATTCAGCAACAACAGGTTGTGATTGCGACTCTGCGGGCATTGCCAGCCCATCCGACGACTCGCAATTCCTCAACTTCCCCGCTGAAACCGTTCCCTGGACGATCCAACCACCGACTGGCGCTGCACCAGTTCCCATGGGAAACCAAGCGGCAGTCGCGCCGCTTCCCCCCGAACTGACACTGATTCCCCCTTCACCTTCGGCCCGCTTCGTGACCAGCTCCGTTGGTACCGCACCGGCTCCCTGGGTGCAGTCGCCCTACACCCCGGAAACTTTACAACAAGCTCCTCTGGTGGAGCCTCGGATCGTCCGCCGACCACCCACGAACACATCGCCGAATTCCGGCTTCGTTCTCGAACTTCCCGCCATCACCGTTTTGCCGGACGCCGCTGGTTCCCACCCAGTATCGCCCCGCGAAATGACTGGCGACTCGCATGTCACCGAACTGCCGACGATCCAGATTCCCGCGCCGCGAACGGTCTCGGGGCCGGGGATCATTCCCCGCACCGCGACACGCGACGAATGGCAGTCGGTTCCCGCCCGCAGCACCTCGCGCACAACCATCCAACCCGCCCCGCAGTGAGAAGACAGCCAGCCAGAAACGTCGCGTCGGCCGCGAAGGAAAGACTTCCGGCCGCCGATTGAAATCAAGTGCCTGTTCCTGTGAGAGAAGCGTCGTCCCCCGAGTTCGCAGGCGGGGGACGACGCTTCGGCGTTTTGATACGGATGGAAAAGTTGTCGCGTGATGGGCGCCGGGGACTGCCGTCCTCGGCTGCCCCCGATGCCTTCCCCATGTTGTCGCGCGTACGGGGGCTTCCGCTGGCGCGGTGCGCCCCCGTCACCCATGCGTGGTGAAGATCGCAAGAACATGCCCGCGCAAAGCTGCGGGGCATGCCACCCAAAGCGATGTTTCAAATTGAAACGCGTGTGAGATTCCGCCCAGCCGACGAATCTCGAGACTCCCCTGTGGAGCCAGGCGGGTTTGTCTGCCATGATGCTTCCATTGCCCTAATAGCCCCGCGCGGGGAGCTTTGGCGAGAGGAGTGTGTGAGTGGCTGCCGCCGTCGGTCTGACTGTCCGCATCGAGACGCCGGAGAACGTCCGTCTCTCGTACCAGTTGGCCGGGCCCGCCCTCCGCAGTGCGGCCTACGGCATCGACTACCTCGTCCGCGGCCTGCTGATGTTCCTGCTGATCATGGGATCGTGCGTGCTGGCGACGATCCTGCCGGGCTTGACGATGGGCGGGATCCTGCTGGCCCTCTTCTTCATTGAGTGGCTGTACTACATCGTCCAGGAGGGTTTCTGGAGCGGCACGACGATCGGCAAATGGATCGTGGGTGTGCGGGTCGTCCACACCAGCGGGGCACCACTGACGTTCTGGGGGGCGGTCCTCCGGAATCTGCTCCGTGTGGCGGACATGCTCCCCATCGCCATGATCTTCGAGGATGTCGCCTGGATCGGCATCCTCCCGTTGTACGGCCCGGGGCTGATCGCGATGGTGATGACCTCGCGATTCCAGAGACTGGGCGACATCGCCGCCCACACGATGGTCGTGCAGGTGCATCCCGTAGTCCTGCCCGTCGAACCGATGATCCTCGACCACATCGCCCCTATCCCGCGCGGCGAATCGAACGGCTTCGCGCCCAGCCAGTCGCAGCTCTCGACAATCCGGCAGTTCCTCGGTCGGCGTTCGCGGCTCACCTATCAGCGGGGCCACCAGCTCTCCGCGGAGTTAGCGAACGTCGTCGCCGAGCGGATGGAGTTCACGGGGGATCGGGAGAACGTGCGGCGGTTCCCGATGGCGTTCCTGGCCCGCGTCTGCGCCACGTTCCATCGACCGGGGGATGAAGCCGAACCCGCAGGCCAAGGGAGGGTGAGATGAACCGCGCCCGGTTCCTGGCCCGAAGACGGCCTGTCTGGAAATCTTTTGAAACGATGCTGGCCGGTGTCGAGGGGGGCGTCGCGCGCCGGCTTTCGGCCAGCGAGGCGTTTCTCTTCTCGCGCCATCTGCGCGAATTGGCGCACGACCTCGAACTGATCCGCACCCGCGATTGGGGGCTCGATCTCGAGGAATACCTCAACCGGCTGCTGTCGCGCGGGCACGACTATTACCACGCTTCGCGCACCGGAACCTGGCGCGTGGTGGGCGAGTTCCTGCTGGTCGATTTTCCCCGCGTTTTTCGCCAATGGTGGATCTATCAACTCGTCGCGGCAGTCCTCTTTTTCGGGCCGTTGGCGATCGGCTGGGCGCTCATACAAAACGAACCCAGCCTCGCTTCCCGCGTGATGCCCCAGGAAGCCCTCGACCAATACGACATGATGTACGCCGATGTCGAGGAATCCGACGACCCCGACGATGCGGGCGGCTCGATGTTCGATACCTGGAACGAGTACGGCAACGAGCGCGCCTCGATGGCGGGTTTTTATGTCCAACACAATGTGGGGATCGCCCTGCAATCCTTCGGGCGGGGCATCCTGCTGGGGATCGGCACGATCTACACACTCCTGTTCAACGGCATCGCCATCGGGGCGACGGCGGGGTATGTCCTTTCCCTGGGGCATGGCGACCGCTTCCTGAGCTTCGTCATCTCGCATGGCTCGTTCGAGTTGACGGCACTTGTCATCGCAGGGGCGGCGGGGATGGTGATCGGCGATGCCTTCCTGCACCCCGGCGAACATTCCCGCTGGTCGGCCCTCCAGCGGCGGGGCAAGGATGCGGGCCAGTTGGCCGTCGGGGCGGCGTTCATGCTGATGGTCGCGGCCCTCATCGAAGCCTTCTGGTCGCCCGCCCCCATCCCGGCGGAATACAAGTTCATCGTGGGGGGCTGCCTGTGGCTCGTCGTGGCCCTCTATCTGGGCTGGGCTGGGAGGCGCGCCGCATGACGACCCCGCCCTCCGTGACACTCCCTGCGTTCCTCGACAAACAATCGCAGCGCGGTCGCCCTTCAGGGAGTGGAGCCAGTCGTGAACCAGCGCTCGATGAACCGCCCGAATATGACGCAGCCCATCGTCCCGTGCCGGTTCCCCGCCTGGAACTGCGCGGGCAATCGCTGCTCAATTCGATCGATCTCGCTTTCCAGGCTTGTCGCTGGCAATGGCGTGGCTTGCTGCTGAATTATCTGGCGATCACCATCCCGACGGCACTGCTGGTGGCGTGGCTGTCGTCGCTCGATCTGCGCATGGCGGCCCTGGCACCCGTCTTGTGGCTCCTGGTCTCCGGCCCGCTGGGGGCGATGGTCGCCACCGCCATGGTCTCGCTCCTGATGGGTCAGGCGGAGACGTATCGCGAGGGGCTGAAGTCGCTCACCTTCAGCCGGTTGACGGTCTCCCTCCTGCGGCGGGTGGCGGCCCTGTGCGGCCTCTTCCTCTGTGGAGTCGGCGGGCTGCTGGCAGCCGTCGGCCTGAGCTTCCGCCCCGAGAACGACGCCCTGAAGGATCGCCGACGGCGCGGCCACGAGCATCGCTTGAAGCAACTGGTGAAATCGCACTACTCCGATCTGGTGATCGAAGCGGGACTGCTGGCCCTCTGGACGGCCTGCCTGGCGGTCGTGCTGTTGATCACGCTGGATGTCATGGCGGAGGTGTGGTTCGGGGCGTCGTTCTGCCTGGGGCCGGTGATCGGCATTGCCCAAGGGTTATCGGCGACGGACGAGTCGTTCGACGAGATCTGGCGGGTGACGAGCCGCTTCCTCGCCACCGATCCCCGGCTGCTTTTCGCGGAAACCTTCTGCGTGCTGGCGGCCTTCGTGGTGGGCCGCGTGGCTTGGCTGTGCGTCTATGTCAACTTGCGGGTGCGGGATGATTGCTGGGATCTGGAACTTGCGATGAACAGTGCCGCCGCCGCCATCCGCCAGACGACCCGGCAGGCAGGAAAACTGCTGCCGTTGATTCTCGCCACGATGCTGGCCTGGGGAGGAATGGGCGAGGAGTCCTCCAGCCGGGCAGGGGCCGCCGAGTCGAATCACCCCATCCTGCCCCCCGCGCGGAAGATTCTGGAACAGCCCGAATTCCGCTACTTCGATCATTTCAACGGTGACGATGTCGATGGCCTCGAAGGCTTCCGCCGGTGGAACCAGTCGAGCGGCTCAGGGTCTGGAGAAGGGGGCGAAGCGGGCGAGGGGAACGGCACGCGATCAAGCGGTTCGAGAACGCTCCCCGGTTCGATGCGCAGCCGCAAGCAAGGGTCCGGCCGGTCGGGAAAGGGAGCGGGCGACGGCGGTGGTGAAGGGGGCGGTGGAGGTCGCGACGGCGGCGCGGGGTCCAGCGATCGCTGGAACGGGCGGCCCCGCTCCAGCCGCGCACAGGACGACTCCTCAAGCCGGCGAGCTTCCAATCCCTCAACTTCTTCATCAAGCGGTTCGTCATCCTCCTCCAGCGGCCCCCGGATGGATCTGGGTGCGGCGTTTGGCCTGGGGGCCTTGGGGACGGCTCTGGCGTATCTGTTGGTGGGGCTGATCTGTGTGGGGATTATCGCCGCCGTGGTGATGTCGATCATCGCGGCTTACAAGAACCGTTCGCAGACACTTCCCACGGCAGATCGTCCCGTCGATGTGAGGGAACCGGATGTGGAACCGGGATTGATCCCGGCGGATGTCTATTTGGCGCGGGCCGATGAACTCGCGCGGGCGGGTCGATACCGCGACGCGGTCGCGCAGCTTCTGCTCAGCGGGATGAGCTTCGCCGAGCGGGCGGGGATGGTGCGCTATCGCCGGGGGATGACCCTGCGCGACTATCAGCGGTCGATGGGTTTCGGCACGCCGATCCACCAGGG
>PNLE01000013.1 GCA_013822855.1 Planctomyces sp. | reverse complement strand
GGGGAGGTTCGCCACGTGAGTCGGCGGACGCTGGCTCGAAGTTCCCCGAGGGGGATCTCTCCGGCGCCCAAACCGTCAACGCCGATTCCTACCTGCTCAAGAAACTCTTCCCCAACTCGGCCGATGCCAGTCCGGATGGGGAGATCAACAACTTCGAGGGAATGTCGATCGGGCACTTCCGGCTGCTCTCCCGTTTGGGAGTGGGCGGCATGGGCTCGGTCTTCCTGGCGGAGGACGAGATCCTCCGTCGGCAGGTGGCCCTCAAGGTCCTCTCCCCCGGCCAGTCGCGCGATGAATCGAGCGTCGCCCGCTTCCGCAACGAGGCACGGGCCGCCGCCACGCTGGACGACGAACACATCGCGCGAGTTTTTTCGAGTGGGGAAGATCGAGGCCTTTATTATATTGCCTACGAGTACGTCGAAGGCCGCAACCTGCGGGATCTGATCCGACAGACGGGCAAGCTCGATCCGGCGGAGGCGATTCACTACACGCTGCAAATGGCCGCCGCGCTGACGCATCTGTCGGCGATGAATGTCGTCCATCGGGACATCAAGCCGTCGAACATCCTGATCACTCGCAGTGGCAAGGCGAAGCTCGTCGACCTCGGCCTGGCCCGCTGCCAGATCAGCGAGGAATCAATCGAACTGACGGTCGCGGGAACCACGCTCGGCACGTTCGACTACATTTCGCCGGAGCAGGCCAAGGATCCGCGGACGGTCGATATCCGCAGCGACATCTATTCGCTGGGTTGCACCGTCTACCACATGCTCACGGGGGAGCCGCCGTATCCGGAAGGAACCGTGCTGCAGAAGCTGCTCGATCATCAGGGACGCGAGTCTCCCGATCCGGCGGCGAAGAATTCGCGGGTGTCGCCCGCACTTTCGATGCTGGTTCGCAAGATGATGGCCAGCGACCGCCGCAAGCGATATGCGAGCGGTCAGGAACTGCTGCGCGACCTGACTTTGCTGGCACGACAGATGGGGCTGCCCATCGGTGGTTCGGTGGTCGCGCTGCCGCCGCGAACTCGATTGCAGGACGGTGTCCGCCAGAACGCCGGTTGGATCGCCACGGTCTGCCTGCTCGTGCTGGTCGTGTTCCTGCTGGATCGCTTCCCGAATCTGCTGCCGGGTGGCCCGGAAGGTGGCAGTCAGCGGTCGACCGGTGCTTCCCAACGTGCGGGAAATCCTGAAAACGTGCCGGGAGCCCAGCCTGCTGCCCCCGCGAATTCGCGGAACAATGGGGGAGGTGCCATCGCTTCACGACCAGTGGGAGCGGGAAGCCAGCTTCATGACGGTCGCCCGGTGAACGATGGCCGTGCGGTGCCGCCAGGAGACACTTTGGCCGGCACTTCCGGAAGGAGCACTTCCGGAAAGAATATGGCCGGTGGCAACGCGGGCAACCCGGATCCCAAGCCTCTTGTTCCCGGCACTTCGCCCGGTGGTTCCGATGGGGCGGGGATGTCAACGGGTGTGGTTCCAAAGCCCCTCGAACTGACTGGCTCTGAGATCCCCCCTTCCGTGCTATTGCCAAGTGGCCTGTCGTTGGGACTTGGCAACCCCGGCGCGGTGAATCCGGTGATCAATAGCACCACAGGTCTTTCGGAAGCACCGATTGGCAACGGGACGACTCCCGGCGTGGCCCAACGATCCCCCAACAACCTTCCCACCGGCGAACGGGAGCCCACAGCCACGCCAGCGCCCGGTGACATGCCAACAGGTGAGACGGCTGGCAGGGGGATCACGCCACCCGCCGGCACCGCAACTGCGGGAAATCCGATCTCCCCCCTGCTGATCCCCTTTGATGAGACCCTCACTGCGAGCGGGTGGTTCGACAACATCTTCTCGAACCGCCCCCGGCAGTCGCCTCCCTCCATCGGAGACGATACGAACACTCCTCCCGGCACCTCGGGATCGACCTCAGGATCGACACGTGGAGCCGGACTCGATGGTTCCGCCGTCGCCTCCCGGGAAGGCGGTCTCCCCCGTGCGGGAAATGACGCCTCGATACTTCCCGACGGGCCGAACTCCACCCTCCCCGACCGTTCAGTCGCGGATCGCCCAAACACGGAGCGCCCCATCATCGAAGGGCCGGGCGTCCCCCTGTCTCCGGTCACGATCGTGGGTGGCAAAAGCTTCGAGAGTCTTGAAGCCGCCTGCGTTTCGGCCAAGCCGGGGGATGTGATCGAGCTTCGCTACCAGGGGCGGCAGCTTCCCCCCGAGAAACCTTTCCGCATCTCAGGCAAATCGCTGACGATTCGCGCCGCGCGAGGCTACCGGCCCGTGATCTGGTTCGCGCCGCAGGACAGCCTCCAATCGACGATGATGACCCTCTCCGGTGGCGTCGTGTCGCTGGTCAATATCGATGTCGAACTGGATCTGCCGCAAACCGTCACCGCCGATCTGTGGACTCTCTTCGCCACCGAACGCATCGAAAAGCTGATGCTGCAGCGGGTGCGGGTGACGGTGGTCAACCCCCGGCATGCGCCCGTCACCGTCCTGCGGCAGGCGACACCGGCGGGCCAGGCCTCGGCGATGATCTCCGCGATGAAGACCGGCATCCCGTCGACGACTCCCGAAACCGTGGTCTCCGGCTGCATCGTCCGGGGGACGACGCGATTCTGCACGCTCGAGGATCCCTCCCCCTCCCGTTACCTGATTGACGATACGCTCATCGCGATCGATGACGATGTCTTCCGCACGCCGGGGTTGATGGACGTCATGGCCGAGGTGGAGCGGGTTGAAATCTCGCTCAACCACGCGACGATCCTCACCCGTCAGCATTTCCTGATGCTGGGTGGCGGCGAGGACTTCACGGCCGTCCTGACGCCGATCTCGTGCAACCTCCGCAATTCGATCTTCGCGGTAGGGCACGGGAAGCCGCTCATTCTCCAGCAGGGGATGGCGGGCGAATCGGATCTGAAGCGGTTCCTCACTTGGTCGGGCGAACGGAACTTCTACGACGCGATCGAGCCCTTCTGGCAGGCCGGCATGGCCTCCTACAAGATGCGATTCGATCGCTGGAAGCAGTTCTGGAGTGTGGGTGGGGAACTTTCGACCTCGCAGAACATTCCCATCGAGTGGCGCGGCCGCTGGATGACCAAGCCGTTCGAGACGATCGTTCCCGAGGATGTCGAACTCGATGCGACCAGCGATTCCAATCCGCTGCTCAATGCGGCGACGGATGGATCGGATGCCGGCGCCCCGCTCACACGGCTCCCCTCGGATACCCCTCCGGAGCGAGCGGCTCCCGCTCCGGCATTGATTCCCTGATCAGGGAATCAATGCCGTCTTTACCCTCGCGCATATCGGCGGGCGAGCCATTGGCTGATCGCGCGAACGGGGCGCGGTCGGGAGCTGTGCCAAGCCCCCTCATGCAGCCAGCCGAAGCCTAGCAGGCAGCCGGTGACGCAGAAGAGGACAAGACCCGTGCGGAGGGCCGCATCGGTGGCGAACCGTTCGAGCCAGAAGAGGCCCCAGGATTGAACCGGTACGATCGGCAACTGGGGCACGGGTGGCTCCAGCGGGTTGCTGAGCGACAGGTCTTCCGGCACGGGAAACCGCTCTTCGCGATGCCCCACCGCCCCCAACTGCGAGCGGGCCAGTTCGGCCTGGAAGCGGTCATCGTGTTCGAGTGCGTGCGCGACTTGCCGCAACGCCTTGGTTTGCTCCTGGAGCGTCACCAATTCCCATTGGCCCTGATGGAACTTTCGCGTCAGTTCCTCGCGACGGAGAAGTTTGGGAGCCAGCACGAGTATCGCGAAGGAGATCCCCACGAGGACGAGTAGAAGCCAGAAGGCGAGCGAAATCAACGCATCGCCCCACGGGGTGCGCGGGGACTCCCGCCCCGGGCGCATGGCGACCGGAGCCGACGGATCGATCGTCGGCGGAGGGAGGGGACGAAGAGTGCTCACTTCGCGTGTTTCGGCCGTTTGGCCCATCCGCCGGAACGAGATCCGCAGGGTCAGTTGCGGATTTCGCGAAGAGCCGTCGCAACAATCGATCGTGCCGCATGTGACGGAGGCAATGTTGCCGACATTCTCTTCTCTGGAACCACTTCGCGCCTTCGCGTGAGCTTTTCTTCCTCCCGAAAATCCGGAACAGAAGCACGTCTCACGCGAAGCCGCGAAGGACTGCGGGAAGAGAACTCATTCGCGTTTCGATCTGAAATATCACTCTGTGTCCCATGCTTGCAGCCTTGGGCAAGCATGTTTTCGCGATCTTTAAGGGGCCGATTCAGCTTGCGATTCGCACAAGGTGGAATGCCGGCGGGGAGCCGGGGGCCCGTGCTTATGGCAGTTCGCGGATCCGTAAATTTCGGAACTCGACGGGGGCCCCTTCGGATTCGAGGCAGAGGAAGCCCGTAGCGGGTTCGCACTTTTCGCCGCCGGAGACTTCTTCGCCGTTGACCCAGAGCCGGATCTCACCGTTGATGGCCCGCACATAATAGTGGTTCCATTCGTTGATCCCCTTGCTGAGGTTCTTCCTCGGGAACGATCGCTGGCCGTTGGGGGCGGTGGGCGGGAAGGGCTTCATCTTCGACGCACCGACGGGGAAGACGTCGCCGTGGGAGGTGAACCAGTCGGCCTTCTTGCCGCTCGACTTCTCATACTGCTCGGTGTAGCCGTGATCGAGAACCTGCACTTCGATCCCACCCGGAGGAAGTTGCCCCGGCTTGATGCTGGCGAGGGCCTCTTCACTCGCCCAGACGAAGATCCCCGAGTTGCCACCCGAGCGGAGATGCTTCCATTCGGCGACCATCTCGAAGTTGGTGATCGGCTTGATGGAGCGGATGACGCCGACCGGCTTGCCGGTGCATTTCACCTGACCGCCGTCCCATGTCCAGGTATCGTCAAAGCAGTTGACGTTCGTGAAATCGTCCTTACCCAGCTCGCGCCAACCCAACCCCGTCCCATCAATCGTGGCTTTGGGGAGGGCCTCCTCCGCGGAAGACAACGATGCGAGCGGCCCGGCACAAAAAGCACCGGCAATGATCAGTGATGTGAAACAGCGGAGGAGGCGGGAATTGAAGACCGGCATAGGGCATCCATCGGAAGTTGTAGGCGGGAAGAAACGCAACGGGCGGGGCGCCCGCAAAAGACTGCCACACCTCGGGGGTGCGAGCAAGCCCCTTGATGGATTTCTCATAGCGGCAGGCAAGCACAATCCACGGAAGTCTTCACCGCGCGTCGTTGGGCCAACTGGGTGTCAGTCTTCGACTCGGCCTTCGCAGTGGGAGAACTCTCACTTAGAAGTTCGTACCGCCATCTCCCACAAGAATGTGAACGAGGGGTCATCGCCGACTCGACGTGGCCTGTTACTGGTTCGCTGCTCCTGAGAGTGCGGGTTTGGTGTCGGCGGGGGTGCTGGTCGTGCTGGCCGGAGTTGGCTGGGCCGGGGGGAAGAGACCTTCGGCCTCTTTCACCGCCGACTTCAAAGCGGCGACACCTTGCTCGGCGGATGACAGATGGATCGCGAGTTGCGACGAGGGATCGACACCTTTCTTCCTCCAGACCGCCAGTTGTTTTTCCACGCGCGTAATGACTTCATCTTCCTGGGCCCAGATGTCCTTCCAAACTTCCTGAAGTCCGGTGGTCTCAATCCCGCTGACGGCCGTGGCCACCTGCCCGCTGCCGCTATTGTTGCCAGCGGTTTCTTCCCGTTCCGACTCCTCATTGCCGGCGGGTGAAGTGGCGGCTGTCGCGGAAGAACCCGCTTCGGTCAGGGATCGTTCGCGGTAGTAGACGTTCCGCAACTTGCGGGCGGCGACTCCAACCGCGCCCCCCTCCTTCTCGCCGCGCAGGTCTTCGCTGACCTGCTTCATGCCGACCCAGCAGGGGACTGCAATCGTGAACTTGGGATCGCCCAGGCCCGTCCACATCGTTGTCAGCAACGGGTTCTCGCCCTGTTGGACTCCCTGGAACACGACGAAGGAGACGGTCGTCGTCCGACTGATGGTGTTCTTCGTCTCGATGAACGGCGGCAGATCTCCCACAGTTCCGTTCACACTCCCCGTGCAGGGTGCCCCATCCGCCTCGGCCAGATCGCGGGCCACATGCCTCAGGAGATATCGCACATCGAGGCCATCCGCCTTCTTGGCGGTACCTGACTTGATCCGCTCCGCAAGCAGTGCGTTGGCCCGCAGATACCGATTGGCCGAATAGATGCTGCCCAGTTCATCCGCTGCGGGATGATCGGCGAGCTTCTTGCCGGTGATCGAGAAATTGGAACGGGCGACATAGCCGAGCGGGGCCACCAGAGGATCATTGGCGTCGAACTTCCGGAAGCTGCCGCGGGCCGATTCGAAGAGGACCGCGCCCCCCGCGGCATCGATCACACCGAAGTTGGCGGCTGTCGAGCGGCCCATCTTGTCGGTCTCGACCAGAAGCTGTTCGACATCCCGCACCGTGGCGCACTCGCGGAGCACCTTGAGCATGAAACTGCCATTCCCCAACCCCTTCGATTCCTTCGGGAAGGCCAGATCGTTGGTGACCGAATTCTCGATGCAGAGGCCCGCGCTGTTCATCCCCATCCAGATCGACTGGCGGGCACCGGCATTGACCACCGCCAGCACCTTGTACTTGCCATCTTCGAGGAAGACGACCTCGTTTCGGACATTCGGGGCGTCGCGGTTTTTCCAGAGGAGCGGTCGGCCATCTCGCGTGGCCTTGCCGCTGATGACCGCCGTGGTGCAGGCCGATGCGGAGGAATCGAGCAAAGCTGATGACATCAGCAGCAGACCAAGCAGCAGGCCAATCCTGGAAAACCGGCCCGAAATGTTTCGGAAGAAGGTACTGTACGAATCGCGAGAAGTGGTGCATGCGAAAAGGCGAAAACTCATCAATCAGCCCTGTCTTCGTGGAGAATCAACTTCTTTCCATGGCAGGGGGAGCCGCCCGACGATGGAGAAGGTCAACGGTTTCAACATCTTGGCAGCAAGGCGCGTTCCGGATCCACGCCTCCTCCACGATTCTGCGTGGTCCATCCACCGTTGATCAAGACGAAACACGCTGAGCCAATGCGGACTATTGCAGGGATGCGGCGTGAGGGATCAGATAGTCATCGCTTGAGATGCTCCACTGAGATGTTCAACAATTGGAAGGGATGGAATGCTCCCATGATTCGACTTGGTCTTTGGCTTCTCCCCTTCGCACTCTACTGCTCTTCGCCTCAGGCGATCGCCACCGAAGCACCGCCTCTTGATAAGGCTCCCCTTGCCGAGGTCGATGTGCTGGTCTACGGTGCGACACCGGCGGGGATCGCGGCGGCCATCAGTGCCGCCGACTCCGGATCGAAGGTGCTGCTGGTCGAGCCGACGCGCCAAGTGGGCGGACTGGTGACGAGCGGGCTGTCGCACACCGACTTCCATTCGCTGGAGAGTCTCACCGGCTCGTTTCTGGACTTTTCCCAGCGGGTTAAAGGCTACTACGCAGCGAAGTACGGCCCCGATTCGCCACAGGTGAAGGATTCGTTCCACGGGACGTTCGGCGAGCCACACGTCAACCGCCTCGTCTTCGAGAAGATGCTCCAAGAAGCCGGGACGGGTGATGGCCAGGGAGGGATCTCCCTGCTCCACGAGCACTCGTTGGCTGGCATCCAGATGTCGGAAACACCGGCACTCGCTGGCGAAGTCTCGCCGACGCGTCGCATCGCGCGGGTCTCGCTCATTGGCGACAAGGGAAGTCTTCGACACATCGCGCCCCGCGTGGTGATCGACGCCACCTACGAGGGAGATCTCATGGCGGCTGCCGGCGTCCCTTCCCGTTGGGGTCGGGAAGGTCGCGAAGAATACGGGGAGTCGCTGGCCCCCGAACAGCCGGACACGCAATTGCAGGCCTACAACTTCCGCTTCTGCATGACGCGAGATCCCGCCAACCGCACACCCCCCATCGCGCCGCCAGGTTATCGCCGGGAGGATTTTGTGGGCGTTCTCGCAGCGCTGGAAACAGGCCGGATCAAGCGGGTCTTCGGCTATCCGAAAGACTGTCTCTTCAAAGCCCAAACACCCACCCTGCCCAATGGGAAGTACGACATCAACGATGTCTCCGGCGGGTTCGTGCGGCTGTCGCTCCCCGGCAAGAACCTGGGCTGGCCCGATGGGAGGGAGGCCGAGCGAATGGTCATCATCGCGGAGCATCTGCGCGATCAAGCGGGACTCGTGTACTTCCTGCAGACCGATCGGGCCGTGCCGGAGATCTTTCAGCGGGAAGCGTTGGAGTGGGGTTATTGCCGCGATGAATTCGCCGAGTCGAACCATTTCCCGCCGCAGTTGTATGTGCGGGAAGCGCGGCGGATGGTGGGCCGCCATGTGTTCACACAGCGCGACTCGGAGCATGCGGCAGGCGACGCACGGGCCGTGCTGTTCCGAGATTCCATCGCGATGGGGGACTACGGCAACAACTGCCACGGCACGTTCCACGAAGGCCCTCGCTTCGGCGGAAAGCACACGGGCGAATTCTATCTCCCCGTGCCCCCCTATCAAATTCCCTACGGCGTGATCGTGCCCAACCAAGTCTCCAACCTGCTCGTGCCGGGGGCCGTTTCCAGCTCCCATGTCGGCTTCTGCGCACTGCGTCTCGAACCGATCTGGATGTCTCTGGGCCAAGCGGCAGGTGTGGCGGCTGCAATGGTGAATGAGGTGGCACCGAAGGAATCGCCGGCGACGGTCCATGCCGTCAACGCGCCAGAGTTGCAGCGCCGGTTGCATGCCGCCGGATCGGCGACGATCTACATCTCCGACATCCCACCCAGCCACGCCGACTTCGCCGCGACGCAGTGGTGGGGCACGCTGGGGGGCTTTCACGGCATTGAACCCATGCCCGCCAAACCGGGCCAACGAGGCGCGAATCTGTTCGGCCAGTACTTCCAAGCCAATCCCGGTCATGCCGCGAACCTGGATTTGAAATTGGAAGGCCCCCTCCACGCGCGTTGGATCGAACTGGCGAAAAAAGCCGGGCTGGAGGATGAAGCGGAGGTTTTGTCCACGGCAGACACGCGGGGCGAGTTTGTGCGTCTGGCCTTCGCCGCACACCGGGATGGTCGTTAATTCATGTCGGACCATGGTCGATTCACGTTGGGGAAGCCTGCCATCGGTGGCGACAAGGTCACAAGTGACCGGAGGGCGCGCACACCACTCCAACGGCAATTGCTGCACCCGCTGCTCTTGGTGTTGGGGGTCGGCTTCCTGCTGGCATCGATCACAAATGCCGTGCTGGCGGTGCGGAACGCGCGGGCCGTCGAGGGCCTCCGCCTCAAGCAGCTTTCCTCAAGCCTGCTCAAAGCGTCGTTTCCACTGACGGCGAATGTGCTCCGGCAATTGGAGGAACTCACCTCGGCCAGATTCCTCCACGAGAAACTGGGTTCCGCAGATCGCGTGCCGATGTACCGGAGCGAGGATCTCACCACGGAGATGATCAATGCGGTCGAGCACGTTTGGCCGCGCGACACGACTCTCGAATCGAAAACGATCACCGATTCGATCCCGCCAGTCCGTTTCAAGTCGGTTGAGGATGGTGCGCGGACGCTGCTCTCGGCAGCCATTCCATTTCCGGAATCGGCGCGCGGCGATCCCGCTTCTCGGCTGGTGATTCTCATGCCTTCCGAAAGCTGGCGAACACTTTGGCTACGCACTGCACTTCCCCCGCTCGCGGCCGGTGCGCTGGCGGGGCTGGTCAGTCTGCTGATTGTGGCGTGGCTCTCCCGGAGATTCACGGATCCCCTCCTGGAAGTCGCCACCCGGACAACGGCTATCGCCCAGGGGGAGCTCATTCCGCTCACCGTCCCCGAGCGGGATGACGAGGTGCGCGACCTGATCCTCGCGATCAACCTCATGGTGCGGGAACTGGGCCAACTCCACCAATCGATCCGGCATGGCGAACAACTGCGGACACTGGGTCAGCTCGGCGCGGGCTTCGCGCACCAACTCCGCAACGCGGCCCTCGGTGCGCGGATGGCCCTCGAATTCAGCGATCGCGACACCACCGGCGGCCGCGATGAGGAATCGCTCCGGATCGCCATGGCGCAACTCCAGCGGATGGAACTCTATCTCGACCGGTTCCTCAAATTGAGCCAGCCCCGCGGCCTGGGCGAACAGGCCGCAGTCTCCGGATACGTCGCCACAGAACGGCAATCGATCCGCTTGGACGGACTGGTCGAAAGTGTGCTGCAACTCATTGAGCCAATGGCCCGCCACGCGCATGTGGCCATCTCGCAGGAACCCTCACCAGCGATGGAGACCGAACTTTCGGGCGATGTCGTGGCGCTGGAACAGATGCTCTCCAATCTGGTGGTCAACGCCCTGGAGGCGGCTGCTTCCGGGATCGGCCGCCCGGATGCGGAGAACGCCCCAAGACTTTCCCCGGCAGTGATCGTCAAAGCGTCGGCCAAGGCCACACGGATATCAATCGAAGTCTGGGACACCGGAGCGGGGCCACCGGAGGGTGTGGCCCAAACGCTGTTCCAACCCTTCGTGACAACACGTCCCGAAGGTTGCGGCCTCGGACTCACAGTCGCCCGCGAAATCGCTGTGGCGCACGGCGGCGACATCACCTGGCGGCGGGAAAAGGCGAACGGTGCTGCCCCATGGACGGTCTTTCAAGTGACACTGGCCAAGTAAAGCGGTCGCGACTGTCACTCCCCGCGAGCGGCGGCGGCCAGTTCCGCTTCAATTTTGGGGAGAGCCTGAAGAGGGCTCTTCCATTCGGCTTTGGTGAAGAGCCGGACGCGCTTCACGAAGTCGTCGAACTGCGTGCGGGCGAGCGCGTCGACGACGGGCGAGACATCCTGCAGCGGCTGGTAGACGCCGGTCTTGGGCGACCAGATCGTCACCCGGAACTCGACTTCCTTATGCACGGGCGGCGCGTCGATCAATAGATCGGTCGGGCCGAGGGCCAGGCCGGTGATCGCAGCCAACCGCTCGGTCAAGCGCTCCATGATGCCGACCAGTTCCCCATAGGGGCGGCCCGCCAGCAGCCGGTACAGTTCCGGCGACTGGTGCTCGCTGAATTCGAGCACGCGCTTGTGCAGTGCCCGTCGAGGGCCAAAGACCCCTTCCATCAGCGGTGCGACGATGGAGCCGCGGGCCTTGTTCCGCAGCTCCTGCGTCACCTCCCACTCGCTCTTCTCGAAGAACGCAGAAAGGTCGAGCTGATGCCGCAGTTCGAAGAACGAACGGCTGAACATGCAGGTCGCCGAGCGCACCGCGTGGTGCCAGTAGACCTCGCTGAACATGACATACCGCGCGAAGACCATCAGCTCGGCGGCGGTGCGGCCCTTCGACGAGATCGCCATGCCGTCGCCCGCCTCGTTCACCACCAGCGAGCGGATCAGCCGCTGGCGGTCGAAGTTGCGACCATACGGCACGCCCGCGTGCAGGCTGTCCCGTTCGAGATAGTCCATCTTGTCGATGTCGACCGGCCCCGAGAGGATCGACCGCAACAGATTGAGTGCGGGTGCGTCGGTCTTCTTCACCAGGAGGTCGAGCACCTCTTCGGGGTCAATGTGCCACTCGCTGAGCAGCACCTGGCCGATCTCCCGCTCGCGGGAGAGGAACTGGGCGGCGAAGTGTTCGTGATGGGGGATATCCGGCAGGTCGAGGTCTTCGATCGGATGGCAGAACGGCCAGTGCCCCAGATCATGCAACAGGGCGGCGGCGAGCAGCATCTCCGCCTGCCGGGGCGTGACGATGGCCGCAAAACGCTCATCGCGGCCGAGTTGCCAGAGGTATTCGAGAGCGTTCTGAAAGACACCCAGCGAGTGCTCGAAGCGGGTATGTGTGGCCCCGGGATAGACCCGTGACGCCAGACCGAGTTGCGAGATATGTCCCAACCGCTGGAACTCGGTCGTATCGACGAGCGCCCGCACCCTCGGCGTGAAGGGGACATCCTGCTGCATGGGAATCCGCACCAGCGGCCCGCTCCCATGCAGACCGGACAGCTCGGGAATGTCGAGATAAGGATGTCGCATCGTGAACGATGACCTCGAAATTCCGGGGTGTGATACTCAGCCATTATGTAGGGTGAATGAAGTCCTCGGAATGCACCAATTCAGTCTGCATATATAAATGACGCGCATATACAACTTGACGCCGTCAATTGGTGCATTGGCATGCACCCTACATTTCGGAAGGCTGCACGATGCCCAACTCAATCAGCTTCGCCAGGCAATCGTCCCGTTCGCGGCTGCGGGTGAGGGCGGCCCAGGTGGGATCCTGCACCGCGAGAAAATCCTGCTGCGAGTAGGGAGGCGTCAGCTTTTTCACAGCGGCCCGTTCGTTGAGCCTCTTCAACACACCCGTTTCCAACCGGCTGAAGAACGTTCCCTCATAGCGGTAATCGAGGAACGCTTCCCAGGCGACTGGGAAGAGGGGCCGGATGATCTGCTCGCCGATCGTCTGGGCGAACGTGCGGATCTCGTACTGGGCGTGGCTGTCCATCCGCAGCGAGAGGAAGCCGAGCAGGTTGTGGAGATCGACCTTCCAGTAGGCCTCGGTGTAGGTGCACAGCGGCAGGTCTTTGCGAGCCTGCTCGCGGGCGACACCCTGGGCGAGCCGGGATTCGTAGAGTTCGCGGGCCGCATTCTGGAAACGTTCTTCGGCGGCGGTGAGTTCCGCCCCGATTTCGTCCGGCAGAAAGCCCGCGCTCCCCTGCCGGTTGGAGGTCGACTGGCTCCGCCATTCACCAATGGGTGTGCTCTGGGCCGAATCGATCGCGACCGAGTAGCGCGTGCTGTATTCGTTGACGTTGGCCGTCCGGTGGCGGATCCACTGCCGCCAGCAATCCATGGGAACCCGGACGAGCAGCTTCACCTCGGCCATCTCGAAGGGGGTCGAGTGCCGGTGCCGCATGAGATAGCGGATGAGGGTGCGGTCATCGGAGACGCGTTTGGTCCCCTCGCCGTAGCTGACACGGGCGGCCTGGACGATCGACGCGTCGTCGCCCATCACATCGACGAGGCAAACGAACCCGTCATCGAGCACGGGAAACTTCTTCCAGCGGAGCTCTTCCAGCAAGGTGGCTCTTGAAGGTTCTGCGGGTCTCTGCTCGCCGTCCGTCATCTGTCATCCTCTCCGCACGTGTTGGGGGTATGCGGGAGTATGTCGAATCAGTGCCGGAATTTCATGCGGGCCAAACCCGCCGCCCTCTGGAAGAACACCCACCCCTAAATCATGACGGGACCAACGCCGAAACGGCCCTCAATACATTGAAGCAGGTCTTTGATATGAGGTTCCGCCACCCGATAATAGACCTTTCGCCCGACTTTCTCGCTGTTCAGCAGCCCGCAACGCTGCATGAGACGCAAATGCTCGGAGGCCATCGCGCTGGGCAGTTCGCACGCTTCGGCCAGTTCGCTGACGGTAAAGTCTTCCTGGAGCAGCATTTGTAGAATGCGAAGGCGATGGGGGTGAGCCACTGTCTTCAAGCATTCCGCCGCAGCAGAGAGTGAGTCGAGGTTTGAAAGCTGAAGCGGAGTATCGCGCAATCCCATGAAGTGGAGGCCCGTTTCCAATGGTGGCGTCGATGGAGATGGATGGAATTCGTTCATTGATTCAGTCGCCCCCTGCATGAGTTAGCGGTGTCGAGTTACCAGCTGAAAATCAGCAGTGGGATCGGCAATCACCAATCCAGGGACAAGGCCAATTTTTGGGTGCACCTGACGGCTGCCCCAAAGGATTCGATGGTCGTTTTTGACGGCAAATCAACCTCCCCCGCCTGTAGTTGCCTCGCGGGACGCCGATTTTGGGGTGTCGGGGAGAAATCTCTGAATTGTTTTGAACTTATTCTGCGCAGATGTGCGTTCGTCCACACACTGAGTGGGTGGTGCTGCGATGAAAGTTCGCAGGAAACCCCGAGCGTGGAGCAAAAAACCTCAAAAGTTTGAAAGGATATCGAATTGACTAACCTATGAACTGATTGCCATTACCAAAAGATCATTCACTTTTACTGAAAATTTTCAAGACGAGACGGACTTGAGTCGCCCTGACTCAGTTCTATCTCGTCTCTTCGGGATGGCGTGGTACCGATGTCGTGCCTGTCCGGCCTAGCCAGAAATGGGGGTTTCGTCGATAACTCGTGAAGGAGCTTGGGAGTCGGGCCGGGATAGCGGAAATCATGTTGTCGGCAAACTCTTCACCGCTGTCTCAACCACCTCCCACGACGGACGCCATTGCCCCGCAAGGGGCATCCCAAGGACAGCCGGCCGTCCCATGCCGACTCGGCCCCGCAGCCGAGAACTTTCCCCAGACAATTCTTCAGCAGCCTGGAAATCACCCGCCTGCCGAGTCGCGGATTTATCTGGTGGGTGTTTGTGGCAGCGGCATGCGTTCACTGGCGGAATATCTCATTTCCGCGGGCTACCACGTCAGCGGCAGCGACGAACAGCTTCCCACCACCGGAGTGCGGGAACTGATCGCCCGCGGGTTGGCCTACCATCGCTGCCAACATTTCTCAGACCCTGCCGCACCCTCCCCACAACCTGTGCTCCATCCGCAACTGGTGATTCACAGCGCGGCAATCCCCCTGGCGGATCCCGAGTTGCAACACGCCCGCCAGCAACGAATCCCCACCCTTCCCTACCATGCGGCTCTCGCCCAACTCCTCAACCGGCATCGCGGACTTTGCATCGCCGGGACACATGGCAAGAGCACCACCACGGCCATGGTCGCCTGGTTGATGTCCCGGAACCAAGCCGTGATGGATTCACCGGCAACCCTCCCCCCTTCCTTCGTCATGGGCGGGGAACTGCTCGATCCGCTGTTCGATCAAGACGGAGAAACACTCGATCACACCCTTTTCCACCGTGCCGGCCGGGCCGGGCCGGGAGATTGGTTCATCGCCGAGGCTTGCGAATACCGGCATCACTTTCTGGCCTATCGTCCGGAACTCGCCGCGATCCTGGCCTGCGAGCCGGATCACTTCGATTGCTTCGCGGACGAGGATTCGCTGATCGACGCGTTCTCGCAATTCGCCAGCCGCGTGACGAGCACCGGCCGGTTGATTGTCCGGGCGGATGCTCCCCTGGCCCGCCTCGCGGCCCGATCGGCCACCGCGCCAGTGGAAACCTTCGGCATTGAACAAGCCTCTCCCGTGAGGGCGGATTGGCAGGCGAGGAACATCACCTGGCAAGGGACGGGGAGCCGATTCGAGATGATTTTTCGCGGCCGGTCGTTGGGGCACGTCCGGTTGCAGATTCCGGGCGCGCACAACGTCCTCAACGCCCTGGCGGCCCTGGCGATCACCGAGACCACTGGCATTCCTCTGGAGCAACGGATCGAGGCCCTTTCCCGATTTCGAGGGATTCGTCGGCGATTCGAGTGGAAGGGGGTCTGGCAGGGCGTTCATCTCATCGACGACTACGCCCATCATCCCACCGCGATTGTGGAAACCATCAAGGCGGCCCGGCAGATCTTCGGCTCCCGTCGGCTGGCCATCGCGTTCGAGCCGCACCAGGCCTCACGGCTCGAGGCCCTGCTGCCCGACTTCGCCAACGCCCTCGCCCTGGCCGATCAAGTCTTCGTCGCACCGGTCTTCGCCGCGCGGGAAGGGGATGCGGTGAGAGGCCAACAGCTCGTGCGGGAATTGGCCTCTCAATTGACAACCCGAGGAATTGCCACGGATGTCTGTGGGACGCTTGACCATCTGATGTCAGCCGTGGAGCATAAGCGAGGCACGATGGACGTGCTGCTGACTGCGGGCGCTGGCCATATCGACCGGATTCACCATGAGCTTTCTCGAAGAATTCCACGAAGTCCTCAAGCGCGACGAGCCGCTGGCTCCCTACACCTGGATGAAACTGGGGGGGCCGGCGCAGTATTTCCTCGAACCGCGTAGCGTTCCCGAACTCGTGGCGATCGTGAAGGCCTGCGCGGCCCAGAAGGTGGCGATCCGTGTCCTCGGCGGTGGCTCCAATCTGTTGGTGCGTGAAGAAGGCGTCAGCGGTGCGGTCATCAAGCTGACCCACGAGGCTTTCCAGACCGTCTCCATTGATGGCAACAAACTGACCACTGGCGGCGGCGCACTTCTTTCCAACGCCATCTCCCAGGCCGTCAAAGCTGGTCTGGCGGGCTTCGAGAACCTCGCCGGAATTCCCGGCACCATCGGCGGCGCTCTCCGCGGCAACGCCGGGGGGCGCAATGGAGATATTGGGCAATACGTTCAATCAGTAAAAGTCCTCACGGTCGATGGGGAGATTCTCGACCGCTCCGACGACGAGCTTTCGTTCGGCTATCGTCAGAGCAATCTGACCGAGCTGGTGATTCTCGAAGCCACCTTCCAGTTGGCCGCCGACAATCCCGACGAAATCATCCGTCGCTTGCGGAAGACCTGGATCATGAAGAAGTCGTCGCAGCCCCTCGCGGCGCAGTCGGCTGGCTGCATCTTCAAGAACCCCAGGGGATTGTCCGCAGGTTCGCTGATCGACCAGGCCAGCCTCAAGGGAACCCGCGTCGGTGGAGCCGAGATCAGCGATCGGCACGCCAACTTCGTCGTTTCCGACGGCAAAGCCACTTCCTCGGACGTGTTACGACTGATGGATCTGGTACGAAGCAAGGTTTCCGAACAGTTCGCAGTCGATCTGGAGCCAGAAATCCAAATCTGGTAGACCTCGTGGTCAGGCATGTCGATTTCTCAATGAGTATGAGATGTGCCAGTGACTTCGGCGGAATGTGCCGTTGTTGAGTGAGTGCCAGATCTCTCGATCCACTGGGATCTTTGTCGAACAAAGATCTCTGATCATCGTCCTGAGACTCAAGGAGGAGTCGCAATGGGGGTATCCCAACCACGGATGGCATCGTCCCGGCCATGTCGCACGGGCCGGATTCGCGCCAGCCTTGGTCTATTCCGCTGGGCTCTCCTCACCCCCTTCCGGCTCACGCCCACTCTCATCACAGGTTCTGTGCTTGCTGCGGTGCAGGCGTTGCTTTGGCAGCCTGTTTTGGCGACAGAACCTGTCGCCAATCAGCCCGTCTCGGCACTCTCCGCGATGAATCCGCTGGTGGAACCGGCCCGTCTCATGACGGTTCCGGGCAGGGATCCGCAGCTGACTTCCATTCTCCAAACCGGCGGCGTTGCCAATCCTCCCGTGGCGGGTCGGGTGAAGTATTACCTCTTCCAGGTTCAGGTCATCGAAGTCGACGATCAGGGGGTTCAGACCGTCGTCGCCAGCCCCCGGATTCAAACCGCCGGAACACCCGCGGGCTTCGTGACGGAACGGCCCAACGGCCAACGCTTCGAATTCAGCGTGTCGGTCTCCGATTCGCTCTCCCGAACCCCTGGTACCACGCACGACCCGGTGGCCGTCAATGACCCCTCTCTGGCCTTGCCTCCGTCGCCTTCCGGTTCATCGCCTGCGGCCTCAACGCCAGGTGGTCTCGCCGGAATGCCCCAGCAAATTGGGAATCGGACGGAAGAGAGCGATGCGATGCCACGGATAGGGGGCGGCACATTCCCCGGCGGAGTAGTGAACATCGACGGCCCACAGGTGGGTGGCGGTCGCGATGGTCTGCCCCCCCTGCCCTCGCTTCCTCCACCGCCCGCCTCGTTCTCACCCAACAGCCAGGCGTCACCGATCGCGACCGCTTCGCCGGTTCCCGTCGAGTCGGTGCTGGATCGCCTCTCCAGGAAGATCACGGTCAACTTCTCCAACGAGACGCGCCGGTCGGCCCTTCGCAAGGTGGCCCAGGAGGCGGGCGTGAATATCATCATCGATCCCGCGGTTCTCGTCGCGTCGCGACCCGCCCTGGATGTCGCGATCAACCTCGATGTGGCCGACCGCCCGGCGGATGAAGTGATCGAGCAACTCGTCGCCGCCGCCGAACTGTCGTATGCCGTTAAACACGAGGTCGTGCTGATCGGTCATGCCGAGCAACTGCGACCCAAGCCCGAAGACTACTACGTGAAGACCTATCCCGTGGCCGAACTGGCCCCCATGACCAACGGTCAGCCCGATTTCATCGCCCTGGTGAGTGAGATCCAATCGAACGTCCAGCCGAAGACTTGGCAGGGCCCCTCCAGCGGCAGCATCCGGGTCTTCCAATCGACCGGCGCCCTCGTCGTCCGCCAAACCGAAGCCGGACACCACGCCGTGGAGAAGTATTTGAAGAAGCGGGCGAAGGAGTAGTTGGTTGTAGGCTGATGGTTGGAAGTCGCGTCTCTTCCTCCTTCGCCCATTCCGATGGGAGAGGGCCGGGGTGAGGGCGAGTTCCCCGCTTCAACCCTTCCTGGCTTCTCCGCTTTCCCCCTTCCCTTCCCGCAAGGTGATCGCCATGTCCTCAGGGAACACGGAACTCGGCCAGACAAACGGCAACCGTTGGAAGATCGCCGTCCTTTCCGGAGGTGATTCCGACGAGCGTTCCATCAGCCTCAAGAGCGGGCAGGCTGTCGTCGCGGCATTGAGTCAACGTGGTCATTTCGTCCTCCCCGTCGATCCCGCCGTCGTGCCGCTTAAAGGGATGGATTGGAACGGCTTCGATGTCGTCTTCATCGCGCTGCACGGCCGCTTCGGCGAAGATGGCGAAGTGCAGAGTCTGCTGGAAGAGTCGGGCATTCCCTACACGGGTAGCAACGCCGAAGCCTCGCGGATCGCGTTCGACAAACGACTTGCCAAAGCAGCCTTCGAGAAGGAAGGTGTTCCCACTCCCCGCTGGCGGGAACTCTCCGGCAACGAGACCGCCGAGGCGTTGACGACCCACGCCGGGCAGATCGGCTGGCCATTGGTGATCAAGCCGGCGTCACAGGGATCGAGCCTCGGGGTGACGATCGTGCAGGATCGGGATCAACTTTATCCGGCGTACTGCCGGGCCCGACATTACGATTCGTCGATCCTCATGGAGGCGGCCATCATCGGCAGCGAGTGGACTGTCGGATTATTGGACGACGAGATCCTGCCCCCCATCTGCGTCCAGACCGATCGCGAGTTCTTCGACTGGACGGCCAAGTACGAGGACGACGCGACCCGCTATCTGCTCGACGAACCGCTCTCCGTTTCCTCCCGCGGGAAGTTGGAAGCCGCCTGTCGGCAGGCGCGGCGGGCGCTCGGCGTCAGCGGGCTGTCACGCGTCGATTTGATGCTCGACCAACAGGGGGATCCCCATGTGCTGGAGATCAACACCGTCCCCGGCCTCACCGATCACAGCCTGGTTCCCAAGGCCGCCGGTCGTTTGGGAATGACGCTGGGCGAACTCTGCGAGGAAACCATCCGCCGCACCCTCGCCCGCCGCCCTCGCCGTCCCCACCTCCTCCGCCGCACCGCATTCTCGGTGCGGCCTGGCGTATAGGCCGGGCCCGCAGATCGTCCCACGATGTTTGTTTCGGGGACGATGGAGTTGATCTCAAGCTGAAGAGCTTCACGCGGGTTGCAGGGCAAGCATCTGTCGCCGTGACCATTGCCGAATCGGCGGGAAGAGATCGCTGGCCACCAGATGCCAGGCCACCCAGACCGTGAAGAACTGCGGTGCGAACAGCCCGTGGGCGATCGGAATGGTCTCGGCGATGCCGGAGTATCCGATCATGGTGCCCAGGACGACGATGATCCCGTTCACCAGCAGAATCGCGGGAAGTTGCAACAGCATGTCGCGAGATATCGATCGGCCTGCATTCGCCGCCGACTGCGAGATGCCGAAAGCGTAGGCCCGGAGGTAGTGATAGAAACTCGCCCCAGCCACATGAAAACCATAAATGCCATCGGCGAAGGTGGGTGTCATATAGCGGGCATAGCCACTCCAGACGAGCGATTCCCCCAAAAGGAAGGTCGCCATGAGAATGATCGGTGCCCGCTGGCTGTCCTTCAGTGCCGCAATGCCGCCCGAGATGAGCAGAATGGCGATGAATGCCATTCCAATCAGAAACGCGGCGACTTCATGCTGTGCCCAGAACTCGTGGGCCAGCACGATGATCGAGAAGTAGGCGAAGCTCATCAGCAGCAGTGCGACATCACCTCGACGAAGCGGAGCCGATTTCTGGAAGATCCGTTCGGCTTTGAGGAAATGAGGGATGAAGTAGAACCACACGATACCGTCAAAGAGGCGGACGGGCGTCACCTGCCGAATCATCGCGAGGATCAGCAGCACACCACAAAGAGCCAGCATGAATGTGATGAGCGGTTTCCACACGGCAGGGCTTGAAATCGGAGCACCGGAGAGCAAGGCCCGCCGCTGTCCCCGCCAGGCGTAAAGGAAGTGGGCCAGCCCGCCCCAGGCGGTTAGAGTATAGAGATTCATCGTCCCCGCACTTTTCACAGCCAGTGACGAATTAATCTGCGGCCACAGCAGCACGGGAAACGAATAGCCGATCCCCAGCAACAGGAACGTGATCGCCACACTGAGCGGCCCATCCCCGGCACGGGTGTTCGGCATTGACGACGGAGTACTACTCATCGGCTTGCGGCCCGAGAATTGGCAAGTGCTGGCGAAGCGTTCAGCCTACTCGAAACAAACCCGGAGATCCGCACCGCGATGCGCCCTCCCGAAGTGACATGGCGAGAAAAAGCAGCCCGGGCAGGAGTGCCCGGGCTGCTGCTGTGATGTGAAGATGCATGTCGCAAAAAGGCATGCCGCCGCTTTATGGCGGCTCCGACGACGGAGCCTCCGCTACAGAGTCCAGCCTTCTCTGTAGGGCCGGTTGATGATGGCGTCGGCTTCCGGGGTGCCGGGGCACTTCAGATTGACGGCATCCCAGGCGATGGGCTTCTGCATGCGGAAGGCCAGGCAGCCCAGGAGGACGGTTTCCGTCAATGGGCCGGAGTAGTCGAACGAGCAGGTCGTTGGCTCACCCGTCTTGCAGGCCCGAATCCATTCCTGATGGTGGCCGATCGACTTGGGGATCGTTTGCTCGGGTGCTTTGAATTCGGCGAACTTCTCTTCCGGGTAGAGCTTGTAACCGCCGTAGTCGGCGAACATCTCGCCTGTGGCACCAACAAAGAAGACCCCGGATCCCGCGACCTTGCGGCCCTTGATTTCCTTGGGAGCCATGGTGCCGTCGTACCACTTGAGGGTGCAGGCGGGCTGCTTGCCGACAGCCGGGAAGCTGTACTCGGCAGTCATGCCGATGGGGGCCGTCTGCGGGTTGAGTGGAGGACCGCTGGCGGTGATCAGCGTGGGATGCTTGAGGCCCAGCGCCCAGAAGGGGAGGTCCATGTAGTGGCAGCCCATGTCGCCCAGCGTGCCGTTGCCGAAGTCCCACCAGCGGCGCCAGTTCGCGGGAACGTAAGTGGGGCTGAAATCGCGGAAGGGAGCCGGGCCGACCCACGAGTTCCAGTCGAGACCTTCCGGCACGGGGGGCTTGTCGGTGGGGAGTTCGCCGCCACCCCAACCCTTGCCGACCCAGACATGGACTTCGCTCACCGGCCCGATGGCTCCGCTTTGGATGATCTCGACGACCCGGCGGTAGTTGTCCCCCGCGTGGATCTGCGTCCCCATCTGCGTGGCGACCTTGGTGGCGGCCGCCGTCTCCTGGAGCGACCGCGCCTCGAAGAGCGAGTGCGTGAGCGGCTTCTCGGTGTAGACATGCTTCCCCAACTTCATGGCGATCGAGGTCGGGGCGGCATGCGTGTGATCGGGCGTGCTGGTCACGACCGCGTCGATCTCGTTGGGCGAATCGAACAGCTTGCGGTAATCGGAATATTTCTTGGCATTGGGGAAGAGTTCGAACGCCTTGGCTGCCCGGCGGAAGTCGGCATCGACAAGGGCGACGATGTTCTCGCTGGAGACACCCATGAGGTTGTCATGGCCGCGGCCCCCCGGCCCGATGACGGCGATGTTCAGCTTCTCGTTGGCCATGCGGGACGCGGCATTCGCGGGCTTGCCGGTGACAAAGCAACCCGCAGCCAGTGCGGCGGAGACCTGGAGGAAGTGACGACGTGAAGTCTGCAGCGAAGTCGGGGAGGTTGACTTCCGAGAAGCCATTCGAAGTGACGTCATGGGGTGTCCTGCAAGCATGTGGGAGTGGGCCCAAGCGCCATGGGTGGCGACAGGGCATCTTTCGGCGGATCGAGCGGCGGGAAGAGACCGGTGGAGACTTCAATGTTTGCGAAGTCCACCGGTCACGACTCGTATGCTCCAGAGCCTCGCACGCAAAGTCAACAAGTGAATTGATGATTCGCGAAGAGTCCGGCGGCGGGGTGGCCAAGGGTTGATTCACCTGGAAAGGAACCACTTTCAAGATCGCGGGCAGCGCGCTGCGAGAGCTTCATTCAGGCTTCAGGGTGGTCATCTATAGTTCGGGCAGTGATCAGGTCTCGCAGCGATGGAAAGCACGCTTTGGGCGAATCCACCGCGAGTTTGATCGAGAAGAAATTTCCTCAACACTTCGGCCGGGTTCGGGTGTTGAGAAGAATCGCTCGCCCGGCACCCATGGAGAAACGACTGATGAAACGCATCGCCGCCTCGCTATTGCTGTTGACGGGATTGGCCGTCGCCGCCCCCTTCGCCACCCCTTCCCTCGTCTGGGCCCAGCCCGGCGACGGTCCTCGGCCACAGCGTCCCCGCCCCGATGGCGATCGACCGGAACGCGGTGGATCAGAACGTGGGCCTCGTGAAGGGGGCCCGGATCGTCCCGCACCGCCCCGTCCTCCACGCGGCGAACCGACCACTGTAAAGGGTGAAGTCGCCCGTCTTTCGGAAAACATTCGTGGCGATGTTGAGGGGGTCATCCTGAACGATGGCACCCGCATCGCCTTCCCGCCGCATGTCGGTGCCCGGGTGAAGGAGCATGTCTCCGCCGGCACGGTGATCTCGGTGGATGGTCACAAGGAAACCACCCCTCGCGGGGTGGAACTGATTCTCGCCCGGACGATTTCCGCCGGCGAGGGGAAGACGATTGAAGTCGGGCCTCCCCCTGGCCCAAGAGATGGTGGGCCGCGTGACGGTGGGCCACGCGGTGACGGCCCCCGTGATCGTGGACCTCATGGCGATGGCCCTCGAGATGGCGGGCCGGAAGGGCATGGCCCCGGTGATCGCGGTCCTGAAGGACGCGGACCGCGTGAGGGTGGGCCTGAAGGCCGAGGGCCGCGTGATGGTGATTTCGGTCCTCCCCGTGGACCACGTGAAGGTGGCCCAGAAGGTCGCCGTCCGGAAGGCCGGCCCGAAGGTCGCCCTGAGGGACGTCCGGAAGGAAGACCCGAAGGTCGCGGGCCGCGTGACGGCGACTTTGGTGCTCCCCGTGGTCCCCATGAAGGCGGCCGGGAAGGAAGACCTGAAGGACGTGGGCCTCGCGAAGGAGGCCCGGAAGCGCGTCGTCCTGAAGGTCGTCCGGAACGACCCGGTCCTTCGAACATGGAACTCATGGAGCAGATCGAACTCCTGAAAAAAGAGATCGAAGAACTGAAAAAACGCTAACCCGACGGGTCCCGCCAGCCACAGCCCTGTGGCTGAAGGCCCTCCCCAGGGAGGGCCCCACGGGTACCGTCCTCTTTCGACCTGGTGAAGACGCGGAACACGGATGGCGAAGCGAGTTCTGCTCGAGTCGCCATCCGCTTCGCAACCTTCCCCCAGTGATGTTTGGCTCCGCATGCGCGCGTTGATTGTTGAAGACCAGCCCGACCTGCTCTTTGCACTTCGGGGAATGTTGGAAGACGAAGGATACGCGGTCGATACGGCCGCCGACGGCGAGGCGGGTCTGCATCGAGCCGTCGTCTGGGCCTACGATGTGATCGTCCTCGACTGGATGCTCCCCAAACTCTCCGGCTTCGATGTCCTCAAGGAACTTCGCAAGCAAAAGTCGACCCCCGTGCTGATGCTCACCGCCCGCGACGGCATCGCCGACCGCGTGAAGGGCCTCGATCACGGAGCCGACGATTACCTGGTCAAACCCTTCGATCGTCTCGAACTGCTCGCACGGCTGCGGGCCCTTGTCCGACGGGCGGCTGGGGAATCGGAATCGCTCCTGGATCTGGGCCAGGGGGTGACCATCAACCTCATCCATCGCAAGGTCTTCCGCGACGATGTCGAAGTCGTCCTGACGGCCCGCGAGTATTCCATCTTCGAGTATCTCGCTTTGCATCGTGGCCGGGTGGTGCCGCGAACGGATCTCTACGACCACATCTTCGACGAAAACGACGAGTCCCTCTCCAACCTGCTCGATGTCCATATTTCCAACCTACGACGGAAAGTGGGACGGGATCTCATTGAGACGCGGCGTGGACTGGGGTATCTCATTCATGCCTCCGGTGCCGCCATGAACCACGATGCCTCCGCGTCGGGAGCTTCGGGTGCGGAAACGGACGGTTCTTCCCTAACCAACTCATCGCCTCCCTGAGCCATTGAAAGACTGTCCGGAAAGTTGGAGCGACCCTGACTGCCCGCGGTCACCGGTTGCAAGGAGTGCCAGCGATGGTGTTGAGGCCAACATTTCCGGACAGGGTCTGAGATTCCGCGACCAGTGGAGCACAGGAAACGACGGCGTGTCCGAACAGCAGCAGGGGGCCTTGGCCCGTTGGCTCCAGCGATTCTCGGGGTTCGCATCGCGTTCCATCCGGGGGAGTCTGGTCGTCTGGGTCGCCATCCTGCTGAGCGGCGTCCTCGTCTTTTTCGGGGGCCTGCTGTACGAGACCAACCGCCGCTTGACTGTCGAGCGGATCGACGGCGAATTGCGGTCCTTCGGCATTTCCCTGTTGACCCCCGGTCGTCCCGGCTTTCGCCCCCCCTTTGGGGACAACGGTGATCGCGGCGGACGCGGACGTGGTGGACGCGACTTCCCGGACCGGGATTCTTCGGCTCGTGATTTCTCAGGTGGTGATTTCGCAGGCCGCAATCCCAACGATCGCGATCCGGCGTGGCGTGGTGACGGTCCACCGCCGGAAGCTCCACCACCCGAGCCGCGCGCCGCCGAACCTCCGGGTTCCCGCGAACCCGGTCGAGTAGAACCTGGGCGTGCAGAAGCAGGCCGTGCAGAACCAGGCCGCCCTGATCCCGGAAGAGGAGAGCCGGGGCCGCGTGAGTTCGGCCCGCGCGAGATGGATCGACGCGGCCCGCCCGATCGCCTGTACTTTGTGGTCCGCCGGGAGGATACGGGCGAAGTGCTCGACCGCTCCTTCGATCTTCCCGAGGATGCGCTCGATCCCTTTCCCGAGAACCTCCCCCGCGGCCCGGCCCAGATCCGCGAACCGACGCAATTGCGGCAGGTGGGCAGCCGTTGGGAGATGAAGATCGTGGATCCCAGCCGGACACGGTCGATCGTCGTCGGTCGGTTCGTGCAGCGGGAGTGGGACGATCTGCAAAGGCTGCTGGCCTGGACGGCGGTCATCGCCCTGGTCTCGCTGGCGATCGGGATCGCCGGTACCTGGCTGTTGGCCCAGCGTGTGCTCGCCCCGTTGGACGACATCTCGAAGACGGTGGCGACGCTCACCGCCAGCAAACTCGATCAGCGGATCGATGTCGCGCCATTGAAAACCGAATTGCAGTCGGTCGCCCGTGTGCTCAACACTACGTTCGATCGTTTGCAGGCGGGGTTCGAGCGGCAGGTGCGTTTCACCTCGGATGCCTCGCACGAATTGCGGACTCCCATCGCCGTCGTGCTCGCCCAGACGGAACACGCCCTGGCGCGGGAGCGTGCCCCCGAGGACTATCGCCAGGCGCTGGGGGCCTGCCAGCGGTCCGCCTCCCGCATGCGGACACTGGTGGAAAGCCTGCTGGCCTTGGCCCGCGCCGATTCGGGAAGATTGCAACTGGCCAGCGAGCCGGTCGATCTGGTGCCGGTGGTCGAGCAGGCGATCGCCTCGGTGACGCCCCGCGCGGAGGTGGCCGGTCTCAAGATCGCGACCCAGCTCACCTCGGCTGTGGTCGCGGGGGATGCAGTCTTCCTGGGGCAGGTGGTGACGAACCTCCTGACCAACGCGATCGAATACAACCATCCCGACGGCATGATCTTCGTGACGGTCGCCGCCGATGCCGAGCATGCCCGCGTCTCGGTGGCCGACACGGGTCGCGGGATGTCGGCCGAGGAGCGGTCGCACCTCTTCGAGCGGTTCTTCCGCGCGGACACCGCCCGCTCGGCCTCCGGCACGACAGGCCATGGCCTGGGCCTGGCCATTTGCCGGGAAATCATCGAACTCCACGGCGGCCGCATCGATGTCTCGACGGAACTCGGCCGTGGCAGCACCTTCTGCCTCGTCCTTCCCCTGCATCGACCGGAGGCGTTGACCAAGCCCGGCCACGAGATGGAAGACGCGATTCAATCTATCACGGACGAAAGCGCCAAGCCCATGGATCATGTTGAGGAGGAGTAGCGTTCGAGGCGCTAGTTCAGTGTGCGCTGGATTCCCTTCCTCTTGGAACACTTCGCGTGAGCCGACTCTTCATTTCAACTGTAGAGGAGAATCTTCTCACGCGAAGGCGCGAAGATCTCCAAGAAGCAAGAAGTAACTCTCTGGAGAAATTGTTCGGATCGTGCGCGAGTCGGAAAGTTCTGACGGCACGACCGCCACGGGGCTATTCTGGGGCTTCCGCCATCGCCGCAGATTCCTGCCACGCGGTGACTTTCGTGACCCTGACCGAGCCGTCAGCCCGCCATGAGCTGTTGCTCCAAGGTGTCAAGGACTTCGCGGATGTTCCAGTCGCGACCACCCAGATGGAGCTGGCAATCGGTGCCGATCCACTCGTGAACCTTCTTCTCCGCCGCCATCACCGTGCTGTGGTTCCGCCCGCCGAAGTGCTGGCCGATCTCCTGATACGCCGATTGCGTGTGCTTCCGCGCCAAGAACATGGCCAGCATCCGCGGCTGGCTCACTGTCCGGGCCCGGCTGGCCGACTTCAGCTCGCGCGGCTTCACCCCGAAGAGCGTGCAGATCGTCTGCTCGATATCGGTCAGCCGCACGATCTTGAGGCAGTCGCGTTCGAGATCCGCGAGGATCTGCCGGGCGGTCGCCAAGCCCACCCGCCGCTCGCTCATCGTGTACCAGGTGTGGAGGCAGTTGAGCGCCCCCTCGAGCTCACGGACATTGTTGCGGAACTTCTGCGCCACCCAAGTGAGGGCCTCGGGGCTGATGTCCGTCCCCATGCGGGCGGCCTTCTGCTGCACGATCCGTTCGCGCGTCTGGACGTCGGGTGTTTCCAAGCGGCAAATCAGACCCGACATAAACCGCGTGACCAGTTCATCCCCCAGCTTCGTAAGGAGCTTGGGATGACGATCCGCCGTCAGGACGATCGCCCGGCCCCGTTCGGCCAGCTCGGTGAAGGTGTGCAGGAACTCTTCGCGGATCACGCGGGTGTTGTCGAGGAAATCGACATCGTCGATGAGCAGCGCATCCACGTTGCGGAACTTCTGCCGGAACGAAGGGAGCGTCTTGTCGCGCAGCGCCTGCGTGAAGCAATTGGCGAACTGCTCGGCGGTCATCATCAGCACGGTGAGATGCGGATGCTGCCGCCGCAATTGGCGGGCGATCCCTTCCAGCAGATGGGTCTTGCCGATCCCCACATTGCCGAAGAGATACAGTGGATTGAACGGCGCGGGGACTTCTTCGCAAACCTTTTTGGCGGCGGCGATGGCCAGCTCATTGCAGGAACCGGCGACCAGATCGGTCAGTTCGAGGGGCCGTCGGGTCATCTTCGCGTTCGAGTGACGCCCTTTGTTCGCCGAGGAACTTTCCGTCGCGTTGTTGAAGGCCGCACTGTTGTAGGCCGTGTTGTTGTAAGAGGTATTGCCGTGCGACGTGTTGTCGGTGGATGCTGACTTCAATTGAGTGGCGCTCGACGCCCGGCCGCCGCGAGGAGCGGCCACACGCGAGACTTGGGGCGAAGCTTCCGGCCGCCACAGTAGCGTTGCGGGAGTTTCTGCTTCGGACGGGGTGTCCGAGATGGAGACGATCGGCAAGGGACTGATTGCGGCGGGAATGGCTGGAACCGCGCTCACAGGGACTTGTGCGTGGGCCACCGGAGAGATGGTTTCGAGCTTCGGCACATTGGCATCGCAGGAGATGTCGGCGATGGGATGTGCGGGTGGGTTCATGGAAAGCTTATGGAGTCCGATGAAGCGTCTCTTCACAAACGAGCGGCGAGAGGGTGATACGCGGCGAGACGGTGTTTCTGGATGAGCGGGTGCCGAAGCCGAATCTTGAGGGCTGGCAACCACCGGGGTGGGGATTGTGGGGCCTGCGGTCTCCCGCTTCAAGTCTGATGGTACCGTGACGCACTCTTCCTGGTGTTCCCCATCGACTGAATGAGAGGCTGTCCGGAAAGTTGGAGCGACCCTGACTGCTTGCGGTTCGAGGTTGCGATGAACGCCAGCAATGGTGTTGACGCCAATATTTCCGGACAAGGTCTGAGATTTCGGACGCTCTGTGTTCTTCTCCAAGTGGGCGGCGATGCGGTTCGTCGTGTCGACAAGGGAAGATGTCGGAAGTGCGGGAGCAGTCTGGGGCGCGAGGTGGCCATCCCAGGCGACGATACCGCCATCAAGACATTCGCGGGCCAGTTTTTCCAAGAGAGGTTGATACTCGCGTTGCAGCCAGTTGCGGATGAAGTCGTCCGGGATGTTGAACGTCAGACGATTGCGTGCGGGTGACTTCCCCTCGACGGCTATCGAGTGGATCTCGAACGAAACCTTCCGGCTGAAAAACATTTCGTAGCGGGATTGGCCCAGTGCTTGCGCCAACGCCTCGCAAAGGCGGCTCCTGCTCACAGAACTTCCCGCAGCCTCCCCCATCGCTGGCAAAATGGTAGTGGCAGCAGGAAGCGGGGCGGAAGTGGGAAGTAAGTAGGGAACCTGAGGAGTCTCCGAGACGGATTGTTTGCCGGTTATTGCCAGATCGGTCGCTGCCACTTCCGTCATTGCCAAGGGGGTCATTGCCACAGGGGCTGTTGCCTTAGGGGCAGACGATCGAGCGGGTGTCGCCGGCAGGGGTGCCGGAGTGTCCACGAAGCCTGCTCGAAAGAGGACGGCTCCCAAGTGATGGACATCCCGTGAATCGGCCGACGGCAATCGACGAATGGGCGAAGCGCCCGCACCTCTGCCGCGCGGCAGTCCACCGCTGGAATGAACGGTAGCAGGCCTGCCAATTGGCGCGGACGCACTTCCCATCGAAGCCGCAGGTTGCCGATCGGCCGGGGCCGTCCGTGCTCCCGCCGAGAGGTTCGGCGTGGGCGGAATCACATTCCGTGCGTCGCTGAATCGAAGGGGAGATCCCGCGGGAAGAGTGGTCTGGATCGGGTCTGCCGAGTGAGGTTCATCATGAATTGTTCCGGGGTTCGCCAGCATCATGCCGGGTTGCATCGTGCAGACCCTCCCATGCCTCTTCCCTCGATCGATGCGCGGACGTTGAGCGGGACGAGGGAGTGGAACTCGCTCGCCAAGCTGTCAGCCCAAGCATGGAAAGGGGGAAGAAGCAGGCCGCCGTGGATTGTGGAGATTTGTGGATCGTGGCCTTCAAAAACCGCTGTGTGGAACCGCCGTCATTGAAGACCTTGGCCTTGAGGAAGACCATGGCTTCGAGATTCTGGGAAACTCGTGATGTGGGCGGGGATCGCGGACATGCCACTTTCGGCGGTGAGACCGAGCGTGTGCATGTCCAGGATTTCCGCCCACGGGATCACGCCCTTGCGGGTGCAGTCGTCCGGGCCTTCGAGTCTTGAAGCAAGTGCGATGCTACCCCCCGTTGGTGGGGAGTCAAACCCAAAGGGTTCACAAAAAATTGGCATCTGGCCGCCTCGCGCGGAACAGTCCGCTTTCCACAGGAAAACTCATGTTTCGCGGTCGCCACGTGGTGAAAATCGGTGGCGATATCCCCGGTGGTTGATGTTCAAAAGGTGTCAATTACTGGGTGGGGAACCGGTGGGCCGCCAGAGGAAAACTTCCCTGGCGAACAGCGCCACGTACTGGGCGTCGTTGTAAACGTCTATCGCGAAATGGTTTGTGATGTCGACGGCGAGGATCATCCACCGCTGCCCGCGCGCGGTGGCCCGTTGCTCCAGCTCATTCAGCAGTCGCCCGCCGTATTTGTGTCCCCGTTCTCCGGCGACCACGCCCAGGTAGGCCACCTCCACGGTCGCGCGGTCGGAATCTTCACACAGCATTCCCACAGCCACTGGTCGATTCTTCACAAAGGCAACCCGCGTCAGCTGGCTGCTGAAACGCGGCGAGCCGCGCTGCCCGGCAAGCATTTGTGCACCACTTCGCAGCCCCTCCAGGCAGGGGAGGTCGAGGCTTCCCACCAGCGTCTCGTCCAGCAGCCGCTCGAACAGCGCCGGGTCGCCAAGTTCATCGAACGAGACCGTCCGCCACTCCCCATCACTTGAGTTCGGCGTCCGGAATGTTGCTGGCTCCGCCCCCGCCAGATCCTTCCCCAGAAAAACGATCCGTCCGGCATGCTCAAAGCCGATTCGCTGGAGGGAGGCATACCGCTGCAGATCCTGCTCGTCGCTCAGTGCCTGGGCATAGGCCACGGGCTCGTGTAAAGCCTCCTCAACCGCGATCCGCAGTACCTCCTGGATGGCGGCCAGCAACACCGCTTGAATATCGTCTTCAATCCTTCTCTCCAGCGAAGGTGCGGTCCGCGGCGGCCAGACGAGCAGCACGCCGTCTTCCCCCCGGATCACCAACGCCGCCCCCTGGATCGTTTCGTCGGAGATTTCGTCCGCCGTGTGGGCCGCCAGCCAGACGGCTCGTTCTCCCGCCGCGAGGGCTTCGTTCCGCGAGTCGGGGTCTTCCGGAAAGAGCATTGCCGCCGTGATGGCCGAGGATTCCGGTGTCATGCCGCGCGAGACGTTCATGGTGCGGCCTGCCCCGCCGGGGGGAAGGTGCGCAAAGCCGCTTGAACCGCCTGCCTCTGAGCGTTCGACAGAGGATCCTTCATTGAACGATCCGTGCTGGGTCCTCCCTGATGGGAGGGGAGCAGCGATTCCAGCCAGGCTTGGTGCCGGTTGTCGAAGGGATACTTCTGGAAAAGCCGCACCATAGCCCGCCGTTCCTCCGCCGAGGGGCTGAAGAGTCCCCGCCGGATCGACGCCCGCCAGAGGTCGTCGGGAGAGGGCGACTTCCACTGCAACAGCACCTCCATCGCGGTCAACATCACGGAAAGATCCTCCGGTGAACGCTCTCCATTCAGTGCCTCCTCCAATCGCTTTTGCCACGCGATCCGCAGGGGATCTGCCGCTGGCAACTCGGCCAGCGCACGGGATCGACCCACCAGCCGCAGCATTTCCACTCGTCGCACCTTCAGTCGTGGCACCTCCTCCGCCCCTGGCGGAAGCCGGTTGATTTCACGGACGGTCTCGTCGTAGACCTCCATCATCCAGGGGGATGGTATCGCGAGGATCTCCATCAAGGCCTGGGCCGCGGTCTCCCGCACGAGGGGCGATTCGTCTCCCAGAAAGAGATCCGCCAGTCGCTCTTCCGCCGGTGCTCCGAGAGCACCAAAACTGCCCAGGGCACTGGCCGCCAATCCCCGCAAGCCGGGGTCGGGGTCATCGAGCCAACGGAGCACCTGGGGAAGCAGCATGGCCGCCTCCTGACGCCACGCGACAACTCCCTCCATGCTGGCCGCGCGAAGTTCGAAGTCCAGCCGATGGTCCGAGATCAACGCCCCGATCGTGGCCAACCCGGCCCGCGTCGGCCCCATCTGCACCAGGGCCGCCACCGCACTGATCCGTAGTTCCTGGCTGAGCGTGGCATCCCGGGCGATCGCCGCCAGATCCCCGCCCGCCCCATGGGCAGCCGCGCCATACAGCCCCAGCGCGGGCAAGACCCACAAGGCGGTCTCCGGTGGCTCGGCACCCGCGCGAGATTTCGCCAGCAGGCTGCGCAGGGGAGCGACTCCCTCGGGGGCCAACGATCCCAACCGGCCCAATGTCAGAGCGGCCCGCCGACGGACATGGCTCTCGGCCTCCCCGCTCTCGACCAGATGAATCAGCCCTGCCAATACCTCTGGATCGGGCCGCTGCTGATAATCGAGTGTCGCCAGTGCCGCATCCACCTGGTCTTGTACTGAAGTGATCGTGCGGGCGGTATCGGACTGGTGATCCTCTTCGCAGGCTTCGGCCATGTCGCTGGAGGGCAGCATCCCGCTGACCACGATTCCGGCCCACAACATCCACGCACGGGAGATGCCTCGCGCACTCCCGCTCGCTCTTGGAGACTTCAAGATCCGACATGACCTGTCCATGAACGGCGACCCATTGGGCTGCGCGGCGGAACCGGCGGTAAAGGAGTGACGAAGGACGATCCCCTTCGAGACTACCACAATCCTGCCAGCGACCTACCTTTCGCCGCCAGATCGTCGATCTTCGCCGAGACCTTCGGATCCTCGACCAGCGGCGGTGCATGGTGCGGCTTGATCCGCGCGTCGATCACCAGGCTCCCCCGGCAACCCCAATGCTTGGCCTCCGTGAAAGCGCCAATGCCGTCGATATCGACCGCCGGGTTCGACCGCGTGAAGGTGACCCACAGCCAGTTGTTGAGCGTGCGGGCCGCGAACTCGCTGTCGTCGACCAGCAGCACCAACGGAAAGTTGTTGATCGCCGACTCACTGCTGTACGACTCGCAGAACCGGCGGATGTCATGCCCTTCTGCACTGAACTTCGGCCCCTCGATCACCAGCACTCCTGGCAGACACAGCCGCGGATTCTTAAAGCCTCCCGGCAACGACAACTCGCTGGGCAGACTAGTCGGAAGTTCCCTCCGCACCGGCCCGGCGGCCGCCACCACGACCTTCGACCCCTCGTTGAACCCGCTCCCCGAGTAGTCGAGCGTGTCCATCGTCGTCCGTGTCTGGAAGTGCAGATCCCGTGTCCAGTCGACCCGCCGCAGCACATGCTGGAAGTAGGCCTCGATATCGTGGATGTCGAGCGAGGGTTCATCCTCGTGCGCTGTGACGAACAGATACTTCGCCAGCGACAGCTGCCCCTGCCCCAGAATCGCGTTCGCCTGCGTCAGCAGTTCCTGCGGCTTGCGCTTCGTCGCATACGGCACATACCGCTCGCTGCCAATCGCCAGCAGCAGTGGATGCACCCCCGCCGCATCGACCGCATGAACCGCTTTCACTCCGGGAATCACCGTGGGGATGATCGGCCCCGTGATCTCGTGGATGATCTCGCCGAACGACGTGTCCTCCTGCGGCGGGCGACCCACCACCGTGAAGGGCCAGATCGCATCCTTGCGATGATAAACCTTCTCGACCTGCATCACCGGGAATTGGTGCGGCAGGCTGTAGTACCCCAGATGGTCGCCGAACGGCCCCTCGGTCTTCGTTTGTTGGGGATCGATGGAACCGGTGATCACAAAATCGGCGTCGGCCCAATAGGGAAGTTCCCCCTTCCGCGTGACCATGCGGATGGGCCGCCCGCCGAGCGCCGCCCCGAAGAGAAGTTCCGACAATCCCTCCGGCAAGGGCATGACGGCGGCGAGCGTCATCGCCGGTGGCCCGCCAACAAAGATGTTCACCTTCAGTCGCTCGCCCCGCGCGACGGCATGGGCGTGATGCACCCCGATGCTGCGATGGATCTGATAGTGCAGGCCGATCTCGCGGTCCGGAACATAATCGTTCCCGGTCAGCTGGACGCGATACATCCCCAGGTTCGACTTGCCGAAGCCCGGCTGGTGGGGATCTTCGCTGTAAACCTGCGGCAGCGTGACGAACCCACCGCCATCCATCGGCCAGCTCTTGAGCTGCGGCAACTGGCTGATCGTCGTTTCACAAGCCGTCACCGGGCCGGAGTTCACCCGCCGCACCCACATCTTCCAGACGGAGAACGGCACATCCCAGTATCGCCAGGGCCGCCGGGCCAACTGGTTCGGGTCGATCTTGAGTTCGACCAGATGCCGCACGGCTTCCAATTCCCGACGGAAGAGGAACCGCGTGCGCTCCAGGGTGCCGAACAGGTTGGAGACCATGGGAAACCGGCAACCCTTCGGCCGCGCGAAGAGGAGCGCCGGCCCCTGGGCCAGATAAACCCGCCTCTGAATCTCGGCCATTTCGAGGGACGGATCGATTTCCTCATTGATCCGCCGGAGCATTCCCCGCGTTTCCAGCTCCCGCACACACGCCTGCAAACTCGAATAGCCCATGTCATCCCGTCGAAAGTGCTTTGGTGGGAAAGTGCTCTGGTGAGACGGATTTGGTTTTGGATTGACGGATTGTAGTGCATCCCCTTGAAGCGGCCTGCGCCGGGCTGCATTCTGCTGGGACGATCGATGCCCTTATTCAGGAAATGGCCAGTATGTCCCGACCCACTCCCCTGGATGATGAACGCTTTGTGGCACCGCCTCCCCTGGGCTACAAGTCGGAGCAGGGGCGGAGCATCCACATCGGCCTGATGATCGCATTCGCGGTCGTGACGATCTTGGGGCCGATCGGGTTCCAGGTCTACGAACAGTTCCGCATGCAAGGCCAGATGCAGCAAGGCTTCATCCTGGCCCGCAGCTTTCTGCCCTCGATGTCGGCCAAATGGGGTGACAAGATCGTTGTCGCCACGAAAGACCAGTACGTCGGCGGCGTGGGCGGTGCCAGCGAACGCGGCTCGCTCGTCGCCTTCTCGCTGAAGGACGGCTCACCCGTCAAACTCCCTATGGAAGCCAACGGCGGGATAGCGAACCCCCTGGCGGATGCGGCTCCGCTCGCCGTCGTGGCCAATGACGAGACGGCGTTTCTCATCACGAATGATGCCCTGTATTCGGCCACCACAGCGGAAGGCGGCATCAAAGCCGAACGGGTGTTGCCCTTCGATCTGCAAGCTCTCGGCTTACTCCCGGCGCAGGAAAAGACCGCGCTGGCGCGCTCGCAGCCGGTGGCGGTCGAGTCGTTGCACGCCTTCAAGAGAGGCGAAGAAAGTTTTCCGCTGTTTTACATTTCGTTTCTTGAAGGCGCCTCGCCAAGCGATAGTCCGATCTTTGCGGCACCGCCGGTCGACGCGGTTCCTGAACCCACCAGCTCGGATCCTCTTCCTGGTACCGATGAGACAGCTGACAAGAGGACACAGCCTGGAATCGACCCCTCCGCCGAGGTTTCACCTTCCTCCGCCGTCACGACGACGGAAGAAGCTGCCAACTGGGCGACACCTCATTTTTCCGGTTATACATTTTTGATTGTAGGGTCTACGAATGATCGACTGATGCTGGTGGCTGCTTCAGCGAAAGGTTCGTTTTATCGCTCGACAAGCTTGGACGAACTTCCTCGTGCCGAACTCCCTTTCGACTCTAATTCGACTGAACCTAATGTCGGTGACGAGTTGGCATGGCAAACTCATTGGGAGAGAATCGAGGCTCCCGGCGAACTCGAACCCTTCCGGTTGTTTTCGCAGGGTTCCATGGTGAGGCTGGTGACACTTGACGCTGACACTCTCGACTTCTCCATCTACGAACGCTCCAAAACCGGCTGGAATCCCGAGCCGCGGTTGATCACGCGGGCTGATTTGGATGTGGCCGCTGATGGGGAGGTTTCCGTCATTCCGGGGGAGGACGACCAGACCTATGTCTTCCTCTCGAACGATGTCGCGCATGGCCTGCGGATGCACAAGGTCGTCGCGGGCCAGTTGCAGTCGCCGATCGTGCTGGCGGGTTGGATGGCACAGCCGGCGGTCGCCTGGTATGTGGCGGTAATCGGCCAGAACATGATCTTCGGCTTCGCGATCCTCTTCGTGATCGGCATCGTCCCCACGGTGCTCATGGCCCTCTTCCGGACCTCGCATGTCGAACTGGCGGATACCACCGTCCAAATGGCTTCGATCCTCCGCCGGGGGATCGCCAAGATGATCGACATGTTCCTGATCTTCACCCCTCCCTATGCGATCGCTGGCTACTTTCTCTACCAGGCCGACTGGCCCGCGATCATCGCGGAGTTCCAGGATCCCAATTTCGCCCGGCAGGGACTTTCCGCCTGGTTGATCCGGGGGCTCTTCTGGGGTCTGGCCGCCTGCATTTACGCGATGACCACTTTCCTGCTTTACTGCTGGATGGAAGGAACCTGGGGGAAGACCCCCGGCAAGCTGGTCTGCGGCATCGAGACCTTGCGGACAACGCTCAGGCCCTGCGGCTTCTTCCGCTCGATCCTGCGGAACGCCGCCATGATGATCGACATGTTCTTCAATTATGTGGTCGGCGTGATGCTTATCGCCCTGCAATACAAATGGCAGCGCGTGGGCGACCTTCTGGCCGACACGGTCGTGGTGCGAACCCGGCGCCCGCATGCCGATGCGGACGGGACGATGGTATAGGCTTCTTTGTGGGTGGGGAGTGGATGGTTGTTGGTTGGGAAAAGCCTTCCGGGCTCCCTCGCCCAGTCTTCTGGGAGAGCCGCCACAGGTGGTTTGTGGGGGTGAGGGCGAGTTTGTCAGTATCCGGCGACCAACCAACGGAAGTCTTCATCGCACGCCGCATTGCCCGCCGGGGGATGTTGTTCGGCGGGCCCTAGTCAATCGGGAAGACCCTCATCCGGCACTTCGTGCCACTCACACTCTCTGGAACCGGAGATCCCGCATCGCACTTGCAGGCTGGCGGGCCGGGTGGCGGTGGTGGTATTAGGGAGGGTGTCCCAGATCGTTTCCCCCGTTCCCATTGGAAGGTGATCTCTTGCTCTCCACCATCGAGGACATTCCCCTGGATCTGCCGCCGCTGGATGTGTTGTGCGTCGCGCCGCATCCCGACGATGCCGAGATCAGCGTGGGGGGATCGCTGCTCAAGTGGCATCGACTGGGCCAGCGGGTGGGGGTGCTCGACCTGACCTCCGGCGAGCCGACCCCCTTCGGTTCGCGCGAATTGCGCCAAGCGGAAGCCGCAACGGCGACCAAACTGCTCGAACTCGACTTCCGCTTCAACCTGGGACTGCCGAACCGCTCGCTCGAACCGACTCTCGACAACCGCAGGGCGATCGCCGAAGTTTTCCGTCTGACAAAGCCCCGGGTGATCCTCGCGCCGTGGCCGGAGGACGCCCATCCCGATCACGTGGCGGCGACGCAGCTCATCGAGGGAGCGCGGTTCTGGTCGAAATTGACGAAGACGACGATGGCGGGCGAGCCGTACCATCCGCCGCGGATCTTCTACTATTGGAGCATCCATCTGAAGATCCAGCCGACGCCCGCCTTCGTGGTCGACATCAGCGAGACCATCGAGCCGAAGATGGAATCGGTGGCCGCGTATGCCAGCCAATTCACGATCGGCCGAACCCCCACCTTTCCGACGGCAATCGACGACATCCGCGACCGGGCCCGCTACTGGGGCTGGGCGATCGGCAGAGCCTACGGCGAACCGATCGGCAGCCGGGAAGCCTTGTACGTGGATGATCTCTCGGCGGTGACGGGCCTGGCTTTGGGGACAAAGTGAGCCAACTCGTCAGCTAGCGAGCGAGTTTTTTCGTAGCCCAGGGGGCGAGTTGCTCGCGGAAGATCTTCGAGTTGTGCCGGGTGTCGACGGGGAACCTGGGGTGTTCCAGGAAGTGTTCGATCGCGGCTGTGACGCGGGTGCCGATGGCGAGCGACCGCAGCTGCTCCTCGAGTTCCGCGAAGGGGAGCTTGCCGCCGGGGAGGCGTTCAACGCAGAGGACGGGGACGACGCGGCCTTGAACCTTCGCGCCGACCAGCGCGGTGCGGGCGACTTCCGGATGTGAATTGAAGACGGCTTCGCACTGGTCAGCGAAGAGAATCTGCGGCGGAACGCCCGCGACTTCGGGAAGCTCCACACGCTGAGATTTGCGGCCGCAGAACCACAAGCGGCCTTGTTCGTCGGAATAGCCGACATCCCCCATGCGGTGCCAGGTTTCGCCGGTGTGGGGATCGACGATCTTGGCGAGCGCGGTTTGCTCCGGGCGGGCGTCGTAGCTCTTGGTGACGACCGGGCCGCAGACGGCGATCTCGCCGATCACGCCGGGCAACACGACTAGATCCTGCGACCAGGCGGCGATCGGCTTGTCCGTGAGGCGGATCACTTCCGCCCGCATGCCCTCCACCACCCGGCCGACACAAATGCCGGCTCCTTGGGAAGTCTTCTGCTGGGTTTCGCCGAGGATCTCCAAGCTGGAAGTGATGGCGACGGGGAGCGATTCCGTGGCGCCGTAAGGCGTAAAGATGGGTACGCCGGGCGACAGCAATGGCTGGAACATTTCCAGAATGCGCGGGCTGACCGGCGCACCGGCGGAGACGGTGCGCTTGAGGGTGGGGAAGGACTGGCCCGCGCTCTTCGAAGCGATCGCCAGACGCCGGATGAGGGCGGGCGAACCGAAGAGGTTGGTGACACCGAACTGCGCGACGGGATTCCAGATCTCGCGGGGATCGACCTGCGCGGGCCGCGTGAAGTTCATGCGGGGGATGACCGCCGTCATCCCCAACGCCGGTGCGTAGAGGGCAAAGAGCGGAAAGGTGCAGAGATCGACTTCCCCCGGCTGGATGTTCAAAGCCTTCCCGAGGAGATCGACCTGGCTGAGGAAAATATGGTGCGTGTAGACCGCCCCTTTGGGGATGCCGGTGCTGCCGCTGGTGAAGAGGATGGCGGCGGTCTCATCC